>CAYVUI010000089.1:0-18811 GCA_964454745.1 uncultured Pirellulales bacterium
GCCATCATGACCTCGGTCAGCGAAAAACCAAATTGTCGCCTGTCAACACGACCCATCACTCATCTACCTTCTTATTGATAATCTCACCCGTATAGGGATTGATGTAATAAACCTTCTGTCGGCTCAGATACGACGAAAACTTACTCTTCGACGGAAACTGCGCGTACTCTTTCGTGTCAAAAATCACGAATTCCTTCCGGCTGGTTTCCGGCCCGATCCCGATATCATATTTCGACGGAAACGTCTTGTCCGACCCGCCGTAATCGTCCTGGTAAAACTTCGCCCGGTAATCCTCCACATCGCCGTCCACCACCGGCTTTACGTTAAACACCTTATCGCTGCTGCGGTCGCCGCTTTCGTGCTCGGGCGCACTGACATCATCCACGTTGCGCACCCACACCTTCCGCACCGCCAGCCGCCCCGAAGGCGAGAACACAATCGAAAAAGTCCGCGCATCCATCCAGTTCCGGTTCATCCCGTCAGTCACACTCCAACTGCCGTTTTCAAGCGCTTTATCCACATCCGCCGCAACCATATCCGGCCAGTAATACTCAATCGTATTTCCCCAGTCCATCGCCCCGCTTGGGTAATACGCCCGCTCCACATACGTCAAATCCGTCACCGCCATACTCCCCGGAATCGGCAGCGGCTTTCGCCCGATCATCGCACGGTACCCATACGCCAGGCTCGTCAAATTCGGGTCCTCCACGATATACGTCAGGTACATCTTGCCCGTCGTATCCGGCTGAAAACGAATCCCCGCATACGTTCCGTCACGCAGAGCCGTCGCCCGCGCCGTCGCCAGCGCCCCCTCGATCACGTAAATCATCCCCTCCGACGAAGCCAGCGATTTACTCAGCTCCAGTGCCGTCGGAATCGCGATCCCCGCAAGAACCGCCAATACCCCCAGCACCACCAAAACCTCCGTCAGCGTAAACCCGCGCTTGCGGGAACAAAAACCGGCCGGAACCTGCCGCTCTGCCTGTCCCTGGAAAGAATTTGCATCCTCCGAAAGCTTAGACATCCCGTCCAAGCCCCGGCCGAAACGACCCCGCGCACACTCCACGCAAGGGGCCGCCTTATCAAAAAACGTCCCTGCTTTGGTAACCTCTGCCGTCACACAGAAACCAGGTTGTCTTCGCTTACTGAACATATCCGTTATCGATCCAAAGATCATTCCCTGTCAAAATTCATCAAATCATCCGACGTCCCGTACACGCCGTCAAGCCCCGCACTGATCAAGATAAACCGGTCCGGGTTGTACGGCCGCACCGGGTTCACATACGTCGGATTCGCCGTAATATCGTAAAAAGATTTCGCGTAGGTCCCCGGGTCCGAAGCCGCTTCGATCAAATGAAACGGATGCTTCTCGCTCGTTTCCGAGATCACCGGAAGAGGTGTCCGATTCAAAACCGGGATCGGATTCGGAGCCGAAAAGACGGAATTATGAATCCAGTTGTACATGCAGTTGGAATTATTCGCCGTCAAGTCCCAATCCGCAAATGAATGCATATACTTCGTCGGGTCGGCCTTGTAATACAAAATCGGCATCCCCGTCCGCTTGTTATCCGTCAGTTTCTTAACCTGTCCCAACTGGTCGCACAGCACCCAGGTCGCCCCCGCATTGCCCATATTGGCCGACGCAAGTTCCGCCGGGGAATACAGTGAATCCAGCCGCTCCGGGTTGCCCGCCTCGATATCAATATACGGCCCCTTGCGAATCGCCACATTCTCATCCTGGGTTTCGCCATAGACCGGATTGGGATCATTAACATGATACAGGTACTCATCATTATTAATCGTCCCGTCGCCGTTGATATCTCCCGTGCCGTCCTGGAGATACTCCGTATCCGGATGCACGCCAAAGCCGTCACGGCCCAGCATCGCCTCGGCCAGCCGCTGCGCACCGCAGTAATACTCAAAGCCCGGGTTCATAATATACCCGTTCCTGCCTTCGAGCAGGTACGACTCCGGGTAATCCCCGAAATCATTGCGGTACCCTTCCAGCCCGACCTCGATCGCGTTAAACTGCGCGCTTTGCCTCATCGTCAGCGCCGTCTCCTTGACCAGGTTCACCGCCGGGACCAGCAGTGCCACCAGGATCGCGACCACCAGCACCGCGGCCATCACCTCGATCAGCGTAAATCCGCGTCTTATTCTCATGTTTCTATCCCAACATCTCATTGCAGGACCTCCCGGGAACCTGTCCCATAAGGATCATCAATAATCAAAATTCGTAATATCATCCTGTGTACCATAAATGCCGTCCACACCCGCACTGACCAGCAGGTACCGATCCGGGTTGTACGGCAGGTTAAACTTATTCACCTTTTTATTGCGTATACTCTCGTAAAATTCCTTCATGCCCTGGTCCGGCTGACCGTTGAACTTGCTGCTGTCCTGGTACTCCGGATCCCACACGTGCTTTTCCTGCGACGCCGCATCGAGCTTCGGCTCAAGATCACAAATCGCCTGGTTGTCGTCGTAATTATAAACCCAGCTCCGGTACATCATCCACATCACGTTCGCCGTCGGGTCATCCTTGTCAAAATTAGAGCTGGTCATGAACTCATCCGTCCGGTCATCCGCCTTGTAGTACAAAATCGGCATCCCGGCCCGGATCGACTCCCCTCCAACCTCGATCTTCTTATGCCGGTATACATCCGTAAGCACCGGCGAAAGATACGCATCCGTCGACGGGAACACATCCCCCGTACTCCCCGCCCCGTACAACTCTTCCATCGTGTAAGCGCCAAGGTCGCCCATCCCGATATACGCCCGCCGCTGACGGTCCCTTGCCAGCGCGATCTGATCCGCGTTCGATCCTTTCGCCTGGCTGGCGTAAATATCCGCCGCCGTCACCTCGTAAGGACTCGACCCGCTGATCGTCGGGTACATCTTTGTATGAAACAACACACCCCCGGCATTCATCTCGTAAACCGGGTCCCACGTCGTCAGCGGATCAAAACCCTGCCCGTTGCGGCCGATCATCGCCTCGGCAAGAACCTGCGCCCCGCACACCACCTGGTTGGGCAAACTGCCACGCGCATTGGACTCCGGAAAATCATCGTAATCTTTGCGAAATGCTTCGATCCCGACCTCGATATCATGCAGCGCTGCCTTTTGCGCCACATCACGGGCCATATTCTTGACCTTCTGAATCCCCGGCACAAGAATCGCCACCAGCATCGCAATAATCCCGATCACCGTCAAAAGCTCCAGGATCGTAAAACCGCTTCGCTTCATTTTTTTTCCTTCAGGCCTGTTCATGGCACGACCCTTCATTGTCTTAATCATTTCGTACATTATCACCCTCGGTCAGAATATTCCCGTCCGGACCGGGCGAAACCAGCAATGGATACGCATCCCCCGAGTCATAGCGATACACAATAGCATGGCCCCACGCGTCGCGAATCCGCAAAAGCTCCGTCTCAATATTCAGGCTGGCCGGTGCAAGGCGAAACATCGCCGGCTTGCCCTTATCATCTGTACTGGTAATCAGTGACGCGCTGATCGTATCGAGAATCCGCCGGCTTTTCGCGTAATTCCGCAGGAAATACACCATCCCGGCATTCGACCACTCGTCCGGCGACGGGGCGGAATCAATCATCTGAATCGTAACATTTTTATTCAATGTGTCACTAAGTACCGCTTCAAAATCATCCTGGTCAAAAAACTCGTCGATCCCCAGCTCCGTGCCGAGGTCCGAATCTTTAGTCACAAACGGAAACACCTGGTACACGTCATAATACTGATCCAGCGCCGATTCAAGAATCCCCATCGTACCCAGCGTAAGGTTCTCTTCCGCCTGTATGCGCAGATGTTTACCGAGCCCCAGAAGCGCCCCGGCCAGGATCGCGATGATCGCCACCGCGGTCAGCACTTCAATCAAACTGAATCCAGATTGTCGGTTCTCTCGATACATAAACATCTGCGCCTTTACAGGCCCAAGCATCCGCCTACAGAAGGCCGCGTCAAACAAACGCGTTCACCTGGCCAACATTAAGCCCGAAGCTCCTCGAAAACCCCGGGCATACCTTCGTTACGTCTATTCGGCGCCCACCCAAAGCAGGCGCCGCCCCGGCAATGCCCTTCATACAAGCCCGCATACACGAACCCTCAGGGCATGACCTTACAAATCATATACATGACAAAGAGCAAATCACAAACGAACGCAAACCTTAGTTCTGCAGCTCACGCTTAAAGTTCGTGATATCATCCGCGGTGCCGTACTCACCGTCTTTACCCGCACTGATCAAAACATACGTATCCGCGTTATACGGAACCTGGAAGTTCTGCAGGTTCGACGACACTTTCTCATTAATAATCATCCGCTCAAAGTCTTCCGTATCCTCGGGTGTAATTGAACCCGCTACAGAGTTACCTGTACCGCCAAGGGCGCCATCCGCCAATGCATGGGGATCGGTCCCGGCCGTGTCACCCGGCTTACCGAGGGCCAGAATCTCAAAATTATCATCATAGAGGAACACATCATCGCCCCGTCCGCGTGCGTCATTATAATTCTGGCTGTCAAAGGCACGGCGTGCGCGGTAGTAAAGAACCGGCATACCCGTCTTCTTGCCGCCCGGACGCTGTTCGGTATACACATCACACAGTACCAGCGAAGCAAATTCATTTGCCGCCGGGTTGCTCGTCGTCTGGTAATTGCCGAGATCAGCTACATCATACACATCCGCCATCTCGTACGCATTTGCGCTCTCAAGCTGAACATAAGGTCCCTCGCGCGCCTCGCGGTTTTCTTCCGCGGTTTCAGAGTACAGGGGATTGATACCCGTCGCATCATAACCCTGCTCGGGGTGATACACTTCATACGCAACCCAGGCACCATTGAGGTCCTCATGGATGTTCTGGTTATCCGCACGAAACGCAGACTTCGGATGGAAACCCAAAAGATCCAGTCCTACCATCGCCTCGGCAAGCTTGTTCGCCCCGGAGTAAGCGTAAGTATCCGCGCCAATTGTCGGCGGAAACGGTGCAGTATCATATAAGTTTTCATTTGATTCCGGGTAACTGCCCATATCCTTATGGAACAGCTCAAGCCCCACCTCAATCGAGTGGAACTGGCTCTGCTGCTGCACTTCCTTGGCAAAATCCCGTACCAGGCCCAGTGCCGGTACCAGCAGGCCGATCAGGATCGCGATCACCGCCATCACCGTCAACAGCTCAATGATCGTAAATCCGGCCTTGTCAAAATCTTTTCTTCCAACTTTCGCTTTCATCGCTTCAACCTTTCAATATCGAATAAGGACGTTTTGTTTGTAATTCCCTTCCATACCCTTTACATCAACACCGTGATCATCCGGACCATCGGCAGGAACATTGCCACAACAATCACACCTACAATCCCCCCGAGAAACAGGATCATCACCGGCTCGAGCAGGCTCATCAGCGAAGACACGCGAACATCCGCGTCCTCGTCAAAGTTACGGGCGACCTTCTCAAGCATCTTATCCAGGTCACCTGTCTCTTCTCCAACGTCAACCATGTTAACCACAATCGAGTCCACCGTCTTGCTCTGCCGCAGCGGATTCGCAAACGAATCCCCCTGCCGGATCGAATTCTGCACCTTGCCCAGCATATTGGCATACACCTCGTTGCCCGCCGTCTCACGGGTAATGTTCAGTGCCTCCAAAATCGGAACACCCGCGCTGATCAGCGTACCCAGCGTTCGCGTCCAGCGGGCGACCGCCGTCAGGTATGCGATTTTTCCGACAATCGGGGTTTTAAGCGTGATAATATCCAATACCAGCCGGCCGTGCCGAAACTGGCGAATCAGTTTGACCATCAAAAAGACCACGATCGGGAACAGCACAACCATCCCGGCATTGAGACCCTTGCGGCCCAGCAGCCAGTTACTGATATTCAGCAGCGTCTGCGTCAGCGCCGGCAGCCCCGCCTCGCCGTCACTCATATCGCTCAGGACCTCCGCAAACGTCGGGATAATAAAGATCATCAGACCCAGTACGATCACCAGTGCCGCCGTCAACACCACGATCGGGTACACCATCGCACCCTTGACCTTGCCGCGAAGACGCTCGGCCTTTTCCATAAAGTCCGCCACACGCTGAAGGATCACGTCCAGGACACCGCCAACCTCGCCCGCTGCGACCATGTTCACAAACAGCCGGTTAAACGTCCGCGGATACTTCGCCATCGCCTCCGAAAGCGTCGAGCCGCCCTCGATGTCATCGGCAAGGTAGCCCAGAACTTTCTTGAACGTGCCGCGCTTCTGCTGCTGTTCGAGAATCTTCAGGCTCCGAAGGATCGACAAACCCGCGTCCTGCAGCGTAGACAACTGCCGCGCGAACTGCGTAATCACCTTCGTCTTGACCTTACCGCCCGAACCGCGCCGGGCCTTGGGCCTCGCCGCATCCGTCGCGGCAACCTTCTTGCCCGCACCGCGGGCACGAACCTTCGTCGGGAACAACCCCTTGTTCTTGATCTTGCTGATCGCTTCCTTGCTGCTTAGCGCTTCAACCTCGGACTTGACCGGGTTGCCCTGCGAATCGAGTGCTTCAAATTGAAAAACAGGCATTTTAAATACCTCCGCCAAACAACTGTGTTTGTACAAAATTCATTCTCATCTTTTTATTCCTCAGCCGCCATCGTCTCACGAACCACCTCGTCAATCGTCGTAATTCCCTTGTAGATCAGTTCCAGTCCGTTCTCGCGGAGAAGTTTCATCCCGCTTTTCCTCGCTGCTTCGCGAAGAACATTCGACGATGCATCGTTCATTATCAGCTCGCGGATTTCATCATTAAACGTCATAATCTCAAACAATCCGTTTCGTCCGCGGTATCCCGTATTATTGCACTGCTCACAGCCCCTGCCGTGATAGAATTTCTTATCCTTGACATCTTCCAGCGTCAGACCCAGTTCCATCAGTGAATCCTCGCTGGGTTCATATTCCCGCTTGCAGTTCGTACAAATACGGCGAACCAGCCGCTGGGCCACGATCCCTTCCAGCGTGGCCGTAATCAGGAATGTCTCCAGGCCAAGGTCCACAAGACGGGCAATCGTACCGGGCGCATCGTTGGTGTGAAGCGTCGTAAATACAAGGTGACCGGTCAAACTCGCCTGGATCGCAATCTGGGCCGTCTCGAGGTCACGAATTTCACCGACCATCACCACGTCCGGGTCCTGACGCAAAATAGAACGCAAACACTTGGCAAACGTCAACCCGATATCCGGCAATATCTGCACCTGGATCAGGCCGTCAATATCATACTCAACCGGGTCCTCGGTCGTAATCAGCTTGCGGTCGATGGTGTTAAGCTCTTTGAGCGCCGAATACAGCGTCGTCGTCTTTCCACAGCCCGTCGGACCGGTAACAATCACGATACCGTTAGGTTTGTGGATAAGCTGCTCCACTACGTCGTAATCCCGACCCGAAAGCCCCAGCATTTCCAGCTTCAAATCCACCTGGCTGCGGTCCAGGATACGAAGCACCACGCTCTCGCCGAACATCGTCGGAAGAACACTCACACGAAGGTCCACCGGGTTGCCCCCTACCACCAGCGGAATACGGCCGTCCTGCGGAAGCCGACGTTCCGCGATATCCAGGTCCGCCATAACCTTAATACGGCTGCTAAGCGCTACCGCGATATGCTTGGGAGGCGGAACCATCTCGTACAATACGCCGTCAATACGGTACCGCATCTTGTACTCATCCTCGAACGGCTCAAAATGAACGTCTGACGCCTTGTCCCGGATTGCCTGAAGCAGCACGAGGTTCAACAGCTTCTTTACCGGGTTGGAATCCGCCAGCCCCTTGAGTTCATCCAGGTCAATACTCGCGTCGCGCCCCTCGAACTGGCTAAGCTCCGCGTCATTTTGCAGCTCACCCAAAAGTTCGCTGATCCCCTCGTCTTCATCCGGATAATAACGGGTAAGTGCCGATTCAAGAGCGTCCTTGTCCGTTACTTTCGCCCGAATCTTAAATCCCATCAGGGTCGTAAGGTCGTCAATCGCCCGGAAATTGTCCGGGCTGTCCAGTGCGACCGTAAGTTCATTCCTGCCGGAATCGTATTCGAGGGGAACAATATTATATGTCTTGGCCATCTGGGCGGGAACCTGGTCAATCACATCCTCGGAAATCTCATAATTCCCGATATCTGTATACTCCATTCCCCGCTGTGCAGCCAGCGCGATCTGCAGATCATGATCGGTAACCAGGTCCATTTCAAGACATAGCTGACCGAATTTAGCCTCTCCATCCCCCTTATCTTTCTGTGCAGACAAAACCTCCTGCGCCTTCTCACGGGTAAGCAACCCCATCTTAATGAGAATGCGTCCAAGCGTTCTGCCTTTTAATTGATCGATTGGCGGCATTTTAGCCATCTCTGTCGACCTCCATTCTAATCTCGCCGGATCAAACATCCGGCCGTCTTCTATTCTATTATACGCTCATAAACCAAGGAAATAAAGTGAATTACATCTTAGACACTTATATATTGAAACACTTTTAGTGCTAAAAATCAGTCGCACAAACGCCTTGATCCCCCCAAAATAAAGCACTTACGCGACCGATAATATTTCTCAAAAATTTTTGAAAAATTTTCCAGGTTTCCAAACAAAGTCCACTTTTATTCACAGCCAACTGCTAATTGGACCCGCCGACAACCGGACCATATTCTTCACCAAGATCATCCTGTTTCTTGAAACCACGGGTAGAACCGGCTCGAAGTTTCTCCGCCTTTTCCATCAGCACGGAAGGTTGACGAGCCTTGTCCAGCATCTCCGACATTTCGATCTTGTTATCCTCATACAATTCCCATAGATGGTCATCCAGAAGCTGCATTCCAAACTTTTTACCCGTCTGAATGCTCGATTCAATACGATAAACCTTGTTTTCACGAATCAGGTTTGCAATCGCCGGCGTCACAACCATAAATTCATACGCCGCAACTCGCCCCTTGCCGCCCTTCTTCGGACAAAGCGTCTGGCTAAGCACCGCGATCAGGTTCGTACTGAGCTGAACACGAATCTGCTCCTGCTGATTCACTGGGAATGCATCGATAATTCGGTTGATCGTCCCCTGGCAACCGGTCGTATGAAGTGTCCCAAAAACCAGGTGTCCAGTCTCTGCTGAGCTAATAGCGGCCTCAATCGTGTCAAGATCGCGAAGCTCTCCAACGAGAATTACATCCGGGTCCTGACGCAAAGCACGACGCAGTGCCTCGGCAAAAGTCGGCACATCCAGCCCTACTTCACGCTGGTTGATGATCGATTTCTTGTGCTGGTGGTAATACTCGATCGGCTCTTCAATCGTGATAATGTGGTGGTCCAGGGTCTCGTTAATATAGTTAATCATACTGGCCAGCGTCGTCGTCTTACCGCTACCGGTAGGTCCGGTAACCAGAAACATACCCCGGGGACGACGGCAAAGTGCCGCACAAATCTTCGGAAGACCAATCTGGTCAAAACTCAGCAGCGCCGAAGGAATCAGACGCAAAACCATCGTGATATTACTCTTCTGACGGAAAACCGCTGTACGAAAACGCCCGGCATCGCCAAAAGCGAAACCAAAGTCCGTACTCCCCGATTCCTGCAGCTCCTGCTGGTTCTTTTCCGGGGTAATACTCTTCATCAGGGCCACCGTATCATCCGGCTCTAAAACCTTCGTGTCCAGCGAACGCAAACGCCCGCTGATACGCAATACCGGCGGACGACCGCACACAAGGTGAAGGTCAGAACCGCCCATCTTAATACACGCTTCAAGTAACCGATCAATATGAACTGTCGCCATAATATATCCTTAATACCTGCTATTCTGTGAGTAAATCTTCCGCCTGGGCATGACGAGCCACTTCATCAGGAGTCGTCTTGCCCCGGAAAATCTTCAGTTTGCCGTCGATCATAAGTGATTTCATCCCGGTGCGCAGTGCCGCCCGGCGAAGCTCCGACGTAGGAGCCCGCGCAAAGGCCAGTTCGCGAACCGTATTGTTCATTTCCAGCATCTCGAATATCGCCATTCGGCCCTTATAGCCCTTCCCATTGCAGGCTCCGCAGCCCACAGGCTTATAAATCGGGTGCTTTTCCAGGTCCTCCGGCGTGATCTGCAGCAGCCGAAGCATCTTCGGGTCCGGATGCTCATCCACCTGTTTGCAGTTATCGCAAAGCAGACGAACCAGGCGCTGGGCCATAATCGCCTGGATAGAACTCGCGACCAAAAAGGGCTTTACACCCATATCCTCAAGACGCGTAATTGCACTGGGGGCATCATTCGTGTGCAGCGTACTGAACACCAGGTGACCAGTCAGGGCCGCCTGGATCGCGATATCCGCCACCTCGCGGTCACGAATCTCACCGATCAGGATCACATTCGGTGCCTGACGCAGCATGGATCGCAGAATCTTCGAAAACGACAAATCGATCTCATCGCGAATCTGGCACTGGTTAATCCCCGCGATATTATACTCCACCGGGTCCTCGGCGGTAATAATCTTCTTATCCGGGCGGTTAAGCTCCTGCAATGCGGAATACAGCGTCGTCGTCTTACCGCTACCGGTCGGCCCCGTGACCAGGAAAATCCCGTTGGGCCGCTTGATAATCCCCATAAAACGCTGATAATCTTCGGACTCAAAACCCAGCGCCTCAATACCGACATTCACTGATTCCGGGCGCAGAATACGAAGTACCGTACTTTCGCCATGATACCCCGGCAGGCATGATACACGGAAATCAATGTCCGCATTATCGATATTACGCTTGATACGTCCGTCCTGCGGCACACGGCGTTCCGCAATGTCCATCCCGGAAAGAATCTTCACACGGGCCATCAGCGGCGCCTGCATATTCTTGGGGATATTATCACGTTCCACACAAACTCCATCCACACGGTAACGAACCCGCACCCGGTCCGCCATCGGTTCGACGTGAATATCGCTGGCCCGCATCCGCACGGCTTCATCGATAATCAAATTCACCAGCCGGATA
Source organism: uncultured Pirellulales bacterium (assembly GCA_964454745.1). Classification (GTDB taxonomy): domain Bacteria; phylum Planctomycetota; class Phycisphaerae; order Sedimentisphaerales; family Anaerohalosphaeraceae; genus CAYVUI01. The sequence goes on from CAYVUI010000089.1 coordinate 10,960, forward strand.
ATCGGCCCCTCGTCATCCTCGCCGGACGCCTCGGCCTTGCGAATCTCCGCCTCAATCGCGTGCCCTGCCGTACGCAGCTCCTCCGCGGTCGCGTCGATACTGCTGCGAACCTCGTCCATCGTATGCAGAATATGGGCCCGAATCTTTGAAGGGGCCGCCAGGCAGCACTCAATCTCCCGGTTGAGCCGGAAACGAAGCAAATCCAGCGTGTCCAAATCCAGCGGATCGCTGATAATCAGCTTCACACGCCCGTTCTCTGAGCTGAGCGGCAAAACATAATGCTTTTTAATGATTTCTTCAGGAATGATATTAGAAGCATTCTTGGGAATTTCCACCTCATCCAGGTCGACGTATTCATAACCAAATTGCTCGGCCAGGGCCGCTGCGATTTGATCCTCCGTCGCTGCGCCCATCTTAACCAGCACATCCCCAACGCGAGAATTCTCAGCCTTGCTCTTCTTGATCGCCTTAATCAGCGTTTCTTTATCTACCTGCTTTGTCTTGTAAAGAATCTCGCCTAATTTCCTGCGTTTCTTCGACATAATACCTTTCTGACAGGTTGCTAAACTCTATTTCCCTGTTTGCAAGTGCCCAAAAACAAAAACAGCCTTTTATCCGGCCAAAAATCCCAAAAATTTGATTATAACATTAAAAATATATACAGTCAAACCAACAATTTCAATCGGATAAGATTCAAAGCGGTCAAGGCTGTTCGGCTGCGCATTCTATCCCTGCCGCCGGGATAGACATACTTTTGAACAATCAATTCATTTACGTCTCCCACTGCTATATATACAGTTCCAGTCGGTTTTTGTTCGGTCCCTCCTTCCGGACCTGCAATGCCCGTAATCCCCACCGCAATATCCGCCCCGCTTTTCGCAAGGGCCCCCTGTGCCATTGCACGGGCCACCTCTTCACTGACTGCACCATACCGCTCGATCAGCCCCGCATCCACTCCCAGTTCCTTTACCTTTGCCTCGTTGCTGTAGGTCACCCAGCCGTGCGTAAAATACCCGCTCGACCCCGGCACATCCGTCAGCAGCTTCGCCAAAAGCCCCCCCGTGCACGATTCAGCCGTCGCGACCCGCAATCCCTTGTCCAAAAGTCCCCGCCCGGTCGCCTCCTGGAGTGTTTCCTGGCCCCTGCCGTACACGACCTCGCCAAGCACCTCCCTGATCCTCGCCACATCCGCATCCACAAGACATTGAGCCCTCTTTTCATCCTCAGCAACCCCAATCACATGCAGCGTAATCACCCCGCCGCCGACCGTACAATTGACCAGCGGATTTCGCTCCCGGTCCATCATCTCCCCCAGCTTTGAAACCAGCGTAGACTCACCCGGCCCGAAACACCGCAAACGCTCCATTCGCACGACGCGATCCCCAAGCTGCTGCTCGATCCGAGGCCCAAGCACCTCCGTAAAAATCGTCCGCATCTCCATCGGCACGCCCGGCAGGCAAATAATCGCTTTGCCGTTGCAATCCGCCCAGATCCCCGGTGCCGTTCCACTACCGTTCTCCAGTGCCTCGCTTCCAACGGGCAAATACGCCTGGCATCGGTTGCGGTCGCTCATTTCAATACCCCGGCGGTCAAAATACCCCTGGATATCATCCAGTATCTCCTGGTGAAACTCCAGTTCTACCCCCAGAAATTCCGCCAGTGCATTTCGCGTCAGGTCATCATCGGTCGGCCCCAGCCCGCCGCTAACGAACACGTAATCCGCCTTTTCGGCCGCCGTGCCGATTGCCTCAATCATCTCACCGATCACATCGCCCACATGACAAACCCACACCGTCATCACGCCCAGCTCAAAAAGCCGCCCGGACAGATAATTACTGTTCGTATCCACGGTCCAGCCGTTGAGCAGTTCATTGCCCACGCAAACAATCGCAGCCTTTTTCATAACGGTATACCCCCGCCCATCGGCACGCTAAATACTGATCATCGCCTTGACTACGCCGTCACGATAATCCGCCACCAGCTCAAAGGCATCCCGGCTCTGCGCAAAGCCATAGCGATGTGTCACCATAAAATCGCCGTCAATCTTCCCGCCGGCCACCAGGTCAATCGTCTCCTGCGTGCAGTCATTCTGCCGACGGACATTGATAACCGAAATCTCCTTTCGCCGCATGATATCAATCGGGAAACTGACTCGTTCTTCCCGCGGAATCCCGATAACCATCAGCTTGCCGCCCGGTTCGAGGATCTCAATTGCCTGGTCCAGCGTCTCCTGCTGGCCCGCGGCCTCATAGACAACCGAGACTCCCAGCTTCTCCCTATCCAGGATTCCCGCGACAATATCCTGCTGATCCGGGTTGCCCACCCAGTCCGCGCCGCCGTTTTTGGCCACCGCAATACGCTCATCGATCTTTTCGGTCATATACACCGCACCAACGCCATACGCCTTTGCCGCCAGCAGACAGCTTAGCCCAATCGGCCCAGCGCCCAAAACAGCGACACCCTGGCCCGACACATCGCCCGATTGCAGCACTGCGTACACACCAATCGCCAGTGGCTCACACAAAGCACCCTGCTCCGCGGAAACCTTCGAGCCGTCCACCGGGAACAGACTCGCCTCCGGCATCACGATATATTCACACAAACACCCGTCAATCTGCCCCGGGCAGCCCAGGAACTTTAAAGATCGGCACGTATGCTCCCGGCCCTTTTTGCACTGGTCACATTTATGGCACCAGATCGCCGGATCAACCACAACCTTATCGCCCGCCTTGACCCGGCCGCTGCCGCCTTTGACCTCCACCACCGTACCCGCGCACTCATGCCCGACCCGGTACGGATACTCCACCACCTGCGAACCGATTCGCCCGGTCTCGTAATAATGAACATCCGAGCCGCACACTCCCACAACGTCCACCTTGACAAGCACATCGCCATCCCCCTGAACCTCGGGCCGCTGAACGTCCACAAGTTCCATCTGACGAATCCCTGTCAATACCGCCGCACGCATCTTCATAGAAAAACCCTTACTCCAAAAATCCTGACCCAGTTATACATTAAACCGGAAATTAATAATATCGCCGTCCTGGACAACATAGCCCTTGCCCTCGAGCCGCATCTTCCCGGCTTCCTTCACCTTCTTCTCCTCGCCAAGCTCCTTCAAGTCATCGTACGCCATCGTCTCGGCGCGAATGAATCCCCGCTTGATATCGCTGTGAATCTTACCCGCCGCGTCCAGTGCCGTCGTCTCCCGGCGGATCGGCCAGGCCCGCACTTCATCCTTGCCCACCGTCAAAAAGCTGACCAGCCCCAAACACGAATAACAGCTCTGCACAAAGCGATTGACCGCCGGCTCGGTCAGGCCCATATCCTTCATAAACTCCGCCCGGCTCTCATCGTCAAGCTGCGAAAGCTCCTGCTCGAGCTCCGCGCAGAAACTGACCGTCTCGACATCCCCGCCGACGATCTCGTTGAAATCAAACGCCTCGCCGATCTCGTCCTCGCCGACATTGACCACCACCATAAACGGCTTTAGCGTCAGGAAATTGAGTGACTTAACCAGCTCCATCTCCTTGTCGTTCTCGATCACGCTGCGAACCGGCTTCTCATTTTCCAGCGCGTCCTGGAGCTTAAGCTGAATCGCAAGCTCGTCTTTATCGCGTGCCTGGTTCTTGCTTGGTTTGTGCACCTCTTTGCTCAAACGCTCCACACGCGTGGTGACCAGTTCGAGGTCCGCCAGCAGAAACTCCGTCAGCAGCTCACTCAAATCCCCCTTCGGGTTCGGTTCGCCCATCCCCCCGCCGGCAAAGCCTCGCACCACGATCACGAACATATCCACCGTCCGCACCTTGTCGATCAGCCTTCTGGCCGCCGTGCGTCCGCTGTCATCGGCAAATGAAAAACCCGGCACATCCAAACAGTCCACCGTCGCATGAACCGTTCGCTTGGGCTCATACAAACCCGTCAGCCAATCCAGCCGCGGATCCGGCACCGGCACCACGGCCTCCTCGATACTTGTCGCCCCCATCGCCGCCGCCTGCTTGCCGCTGATCGCCGAAAGCACCGTACTCTTACCGCTCTGCATCAAACCTACTAACGCAACTTTCATAAATTCCCTTTATTCAAAACCGTTACTGCCAACAAATTCAATCGCCGTACACACTTTTACCATAGCTGTCGTACGCAACCACGACCGGAAAATCCACGACTTCCATCTCGCGCAGCGCCTCGGTTCCAAGCGACTCATACGCGATGACTTCTGACCGCACAATCCGCTCGCTGAGCAATGCCCCCGCCCCGCCGGTCGCCGCGAAATGCACCGCCTTATGCTCTGCCAGCGCCTTTCGTACCGCATCGCCGCGATACCCCTTGCCGATCATTCCCTTTAGGCCCGCCGCGATCAGCGCCGGGCTGAACGCATCCATCCGCGACGAAGTCGTCGGCCCCGCCGCGCCAATTACGCTGCCCGGCCGCGCCGGGCTTGGCCCCACAAAATAAATCACCTGACCGCGCAGGTCAACCGGCAAAGCCTCACCTTTCGCAAGGCTCTCACACATCAACCGATGCGCCTGGTCCCGCGCACCATACATCACACCGCTAAGCAAAACCTCATCACCCGCATGAAGCCCGGCAATTTTCGCATCATCCAGCGGCAGTGACAACAGTATGGCACTGGCGTTATTCATCACGTTTTCTCTTCATAACTCTATGCATAGTGCTTCCGATTGAAATTCTTGTTTAATCCGCGGTAAATACCCTTGATATAACAAATTACAATTTTCCTCGCGGAAATTTATTACCCTAAAGGGTATAAATAACCGCTAAGGCCGCTAAAAACAACCTTAAAAAATACGGCCCGCGATTTCGAGTGTTTTCGCTGGGAAAAATCAGAAAAATCCTGTTTTCCCTTGCATTTACCAATTATACCGATAAAATAGATTGTATGAACACGTTTCCGATATTTATGAATCTTCATGAAAAGCGTGTCATCATCTTCGGTAACGGCCCGCTGATCTCCCGGACTGTATCCGAACTTCACGACGCCGGGGCTCGCATCATCGTCATCTGCAAGAACCCGCCGCCGGCCTTCGTTTCACATTGCCAGAAAAACGGCGTCGAGCTGATTCTCTCTTCTTACGCTCCGGAATTTCTCAACCAGGCCGTGCTCGCCGTCGCCGCTACCTTTAACAAAGAAACCAATCTCAAGATCCTCACCGACTGCCGAACGCACGAAATCCCCTGTTACAGCGTTGACCACCCCCATGAATCGGATTTTCTGCTGCCCGCAGCCATGAAGAGAGGCAAACTTCAGATCGCGGTCAGTGCCTTCGGCTCGGCGGCCTACGCTTCCAAAATCACTCGCAAACTTGAGGGCATGTTCGACGAGTCCCACTCCCTCTTCCTCGATGAGCTCAACAATGCCAGGAACCACCTGATTAAGGACATTCCCAATCCCATGGATCGAAAATCCATCATCGCGCACCTTGCCGGCGATGAATCCTTCGATTATTTCATTAAAAAAGGCCCTGACGCATGGCGCGACAGAGCCGTTGAGTTGTTCAGACACAAAATTCGTCAAACAGGTTTCCAGATATCTGAAACCCCTCAGCCCTCGCAGAACCCGCTGGACGAATAAAAACCCGCTTTACGCGGTGATCGATTCAATCGTAAGTTCGAGATATTTCTGACGGTGCCCCATTTTCCTGCGGCTGTCCTTACGGCGACGGAAATGCATCGGGTACAGCTTCGGACCGCCCACCATCGCATCGCCAGCCGTCGTTGCAAACCGCCCGACAACCTTGGCACCTTCCAGCGTCGGGGTGCCGATTTTGGCATCCGCACCCTCGCCGACCATCAAAACCTTCTCGAATTCAAATGTCTGGGCATCTTCAGCGATCTCGACCAGTTCGATCTGCAAAGTGTCGCCTTCGCTGACCTTATATTGCTTGCCGCCCTGTTCTACAACTGCGTACATCTCGACTACTCCTGTCCACATTACAGTTAGAAAACCCGGATTGTAGCAACCCCAAAGGCCTTATGCAAGAGAATTTACAAAAATTCCCCCGTAAAATCCTTCTAATTCCCGCCCCAAAAGCATATTTTGCTTCGTAGGGTGGATCGCACCCACCAAAAATGCCTTCAAATCCTATATATTACTCATCGTCTTTAGTATGAGCTTCGCCCACAAGGATAAAAATACCACCGACCTTTAGGCCGGGATTCCATATTCTACTTTCTATCTCTATTTTCTTACACAAAGGGTACCGCGCCAACCATAAATCTATTGAAATTCACCCAAAAACGCCGAAAATAGGGTTTTAACACGCAACAGCAAGCACGCAGCAAGGAGACAATATGGAACTCGCATGCATCAACGACCAGATCGTGCCGCTCGGACAGCTTGACCCGGTATACCTCGACCGCGCAACCTTCTTTGGCGACGGGGTTTACGAAGTTATCCGCACCTACAGCCACAAAATTTTCGCCCTCGATGAGCACCTCGAACGCTTCCAGCGGAGCCTAAGCGCCATCGAAATCCAAGGCATCGACCTGGACCAAATCCGCCACCGCATCGATCTGGCCTGCAAACAGGCCGAATTCCCAGACGCCAAGATCTATTTCCACATCACCCGCGGCAGCGAACTGCGAAACCACCTGCCCTCGCCCGAGACCAGGCCCAATTTCTTCATGACCGTAACCAAGCTCATCGACAACCCCAATCCCGCTGGCATCGCGGTAACCACCCACCCGGACTGGCGGTGGAAACGATGTGACATCAAGAGCCTGAATTTGCTGCCAAATGTCCTGGCCCGGCTGGACGCTGAGAAGCGCGGCGCCGAGGAAGCCATCCTCGTCGACGACCAGGGCTACATCACCGAGGGCACCGCCTCGGCCTTCTTTATTATCAACGCGAAAGAGAAAAAACTGATCACCCGCCCGCTCGGTCCGGACATCCTGCCCTCGATCACCCGCGGGATCATCGAAAAGATCACCGAAAAATCCGCCCTGACCTTCACCGAGCAGCTTTTCACCCCCTCCGACGCCGAGGCCGCTGACGAGGCCTTCACCGCGGTGACGACTAAGGACATCATACCCGTGACCAAGTTCAACCAGAAACCCATCTCCAACGCCAAACCCGGCAAGCACACCATGAACCTGAAGGCCCTCTTTCGTAAGTATGTAATGACAAATATTTAACAATTACAGGCTCAACCACAAAACCCTTGATTCAAACCCTAAATTATGGTATCATTTTACCCATAAAGAAGCCGTAACCGCCAAAAACAGGTAAATCCGGAGTGATGATGAACAGAATAGCCAAAATCCTTGCGATCACCGCCCTTTTTACCCTCCTGATCCCCGCTTTCGCCAGCGCGGACGAAATCTGGACGATCAACCGCAGCAACATGAACAACGCCAGCCGCCTCATGATCGCCACACTCCAGGGCCAGGTCGCCAAGGAAAAACCCGGCATCCTCATCCTCTCGGAAACCCTCGACACCCTCATCAAGAACCAGCTCATCTACGAAGGCTGGACAATCCGCAGCACCACCTCGCCCTGGACACTGATCACGGAGTTTCGCTCCTATTATTCCGGCGCGATCCTCTGCGACCTCAACCAGGATTCCCTCAACGTCGCCACCTCGCTCGCGGGCCCGATGGACGCCATCGTCATCGACACCTCACTGGTCTCCACCGCCTCGGCCTACGGCATCCCCACAATCCTCGACGTCCGAGGCCGTGACGAACGCTGGGCCTTCGACAACTACAAGCACCTCTGCGCCAAGGGCATCGCCGTTGAGCAGGACGAAGCCAAGGCCTGGAACCTGCGAGACCTGGCCATCGTATAATGTTGCGCGCAACATTATACGACTTATGTGAAGTAGTTATTAAT
>CAYVUI010000090.1:0-18712 GCA_964454745.1 uncultured Pirellulales bacterium
GAGGGATTTACTCCTAAACAGATATTTGATGATCGTAGACGTCTTACCCTCGCACGTTACCCCAATAATGACTATATGAAAATTGAGGGCCCCGAGGAGAAAAAGCCCAGCCAGGGCTTTCTTTATAAAGAAGGGGATCTTCAGCCGGAACAGTGGGACCTTTCCGATGCCCGGATTTTTATCTGGCAGGGCGAATTCTGGTCGAGTCACTGGTTCAGCCAGGATAAAAAGATCGAGCGGGTCAACGCTGCCAAGCGTCTGCTGCGAATGGACGGGGATCAGGGCTATCCGATGACGGCCGGCAATCAGTATTATATCTATAATGTACCCGAATTGATTGATATCCCCGGCGAGGCCCAGCTTAGTTACAGCCGCAAAATGATTTATATGAAACCGTTAGAGGATGGATTTGAAAAACGCGAGATTGCGGTATCGACCGCGCAGTATCTTCTTCGCGTTCTTGGAACCCCGCAGAGCCTGGTGACAAACCTGCATTTTGAAAACCTTGATCTTTCCATCGCCAATGAGGATGCCGTTCGGTTTGAAAATGCGAAAAAATGCTCGGTTCGTTTCTGTAAAGTGGAAAATGCGTTCAGGACAGGCGTTAAAGTTGCGCTTCGGGCTGAAAAAATTGAGATTTTCGGCAATGAGATCACCCAGCACGGTTACGCTGGAGTTGAATTGTTAGGCGGCGGATATACTCTGGATTACATCAACCATAACCACCGGGTTGTCAATAACCACGTCCACCATTGCGGGCGCCTGGTCGGGCATGGATGCGGTATCTATATCTCTCAAAGCGGTGACAACGAAGTGCTGCATAATGAGATCCATCACATGCCCCGTTACGGCACAGCGATGAACGGCTATCGCTTTCAGGTTCTAAAAGGCATGGTCGAAGGTATGACATGGGAGAATCACTATGATTACCTGCACTCCAGGCGCAATCGTATCGCCTATAACCATATCCACCATGTCAACCTCAAAACGCAGGATACCGGTGCGATGGAATCCTGGGGCCCCGGCAGGGACAACGTGTATGACCACAACCTGATTCATGATGTCGGCAACAGTGAATTTTCGATCCAGAACGGCATCTACGGGGACGATGCGACCGATCATTTTCTTGTAACGAACAATATCATTTACAATGTGTACGGTATGGGCTCACAGCCGGTCCTTTTCAAAGGTATCGGGACGATTATCCGTAACAACGTACTCATTGTTAACGCACAAAACTGCAGTGCGATCCGTTCTATCGAGATGGGGGATGAGCGAAACGACAGCCTGGTTTACAGCCACAATATTATCTATTACGAACCCTCGAACATCTCATTGCAGGATTATGGCCTTAAGCACGAATGGCAAATCCAGGTCAAGGTGCCCGGTTCGTATGAGCTTTGGGCCCAGTATGCCACGGCCCAATACTGGACAGGACGCAATCCCGGTCAATTGGATCATGTTACGAGCCTTTCGCTGGATGAGCAAAAGCCCCGGCCGGTTGATTTCGGTCTTGGGAAATTGAAGTTCGAGCAGCTTGGCTGGAATCAGTATCACTGGGCAAAAGTTGCGAGTTTTGATCTTACGCCGGGCACGCATACACTGCGATGGCACAATCCACTTGGCGGTGGTGTCAATATCCGTCACTTTGTGTTAGCACAATCCTCAAGCTGGCAGCCAAAGGATGGCATCCGGCAGGGCGATGGTGTGTTTGTCGAAAGGGCCGATCTTTATCCCGGTGACCTGCGCTCGATTTATGAAATCACCAACGGCCTTGAAAACCGTGTAGCAATTTCGGACCATAACCTGTATTGGAAGCATGGCGATGCCCTGTTTGTCTGGGGCAACGGCCGGCGCCTGCCTTACCACGAATGGACGCGGCTACACGGCGGGAAATATGATGTAAATAGTGTTGTTGCTGATCCCATGTTCGTGAACCCTGCACAGCATGACTATCGGCTCAAGGCCCAGTCCCCGGCACGCAGAATCGGCATCGAGCAGATTGATACATCTCAAATTGGGCTGCTTAAAAGTTATCCGTCCCGTTTGGAGTAATATACATTCTGTGAGGATAACCCCCCTTATTTCATACGAAAAACCACTATTTTGTAAAAAATACGATTTTTTTCATTGTGTTTTCCGAGGAAATCAATAGGATATTTCTAACGTTTTTTGAGTAAGAAATTAACAAGATAGGGAGGAACGACCTATCCCCGGACAGAGACAGACAATGTACTTTTCAGCAACATGGGATCAAGCCGAATGAACAAGAAGAGACAGGACAGACTCTTTACGATTTTGACAGCGATTCAATGCAATGAAAGCTGTACGATTGAGGAACTCGCTGCACTGACAGGGACCAGTCGCCGCAGCTTGTTTCGAGACCTCAAAGTGCTTCAGGAGTTGGGACTGCGAATCGAATGGGATTCATATAATAAAAGATATGCTTTCGGGGGATATCGTTTTTCTTCTCAAAAGAGCCTTACGGAACAGCAGGCGTTTATGATTTGCCTGGCTGTATCCAAATACGAGGCCCATACGACCGGTCATGCGCTGATTTCTTTACAAGAAGCAGCCGAACAGTTGTGCGAGACGTTTGACGAAAAAATAACGGCGGTCTGTCACAAATACAAAAGCCGTATTCTTTTTTCTTCCTGCCCTTATTCTTATGAGCAAACAAGTGATAAAATCCTGCTTGCTCTGCTTAGTGCGATCGACCGAAAACGAGTGATTCAAATTACCCTGCAAAACAGTGAGGATGAACCGAGTGTCGAGATGGTGGAGGTCTGCCCTTTCTATCTGATTGAAGACCGGCATCAGTGGTATCTCGGGGTCAAATTGTGTGATAATGAAGAGTGTCGAATTATTGCGATACATGACATTCTTTCGTTTCGTGTTCTCGACAGGGGCTTTACGGTGACAAACAGTTCCCTGCCGCAGAGGGTCTCACGCAAGTGGTCCATGGAGGACGAGGGGGAGATGTACTCCGTCAAAGTTCGTTTCTGTTCCAGTATCAGTCGTAGGGTATCAGGGATCTGCTGGCATTCTTCTCAGAAACACCATGTTCTTGAAGACGGCAGTGCGGTTCTTGCATTCGAGGTAGAAGGTCTTGATGGGATTGAATCCTGGATTCTGGGTTTCGGCCCCGATGCCGAGGTAATCGAACCGGCGGTTTTGCGTGAAAGGATTCGTGCCCGCCTGGCACAGATGCAAAAGATTTATGCCCTTAAACGGCCCTCCATCGCCCGCCGGGACGGATAAGCCTGTTTGTAACGTTTCAATTCTGCATGGAAAATCATCACTTTTCGAGCATTTCTCTGCTGGTGTTTTGAGCAGATTTGATTGGACATTTTGGCGGAATCTGGTAAGGTATTCATTCGTTTATCAATACAGGTTACGAGTCAACTATCAGATAATGAGGTGTAACGATGAAAAATCCTTGGATTGTATCCCGCTTGTTGGTTCCTTGTGCGGTGATTCTTATTCTTTTGGGGTCAGCTTTTGCAGGACAGTGGCCCAAAGAGATTCACGTTTACAAAGGCAAAACGCCTGTGCTCGACGGTGTGCTCTCTGAGGGGGAATATGACGACGCTGTAGCCTTTAACAGCCGCGGCTGGAATCCCACGTTCAATCCTGTAACCGATGAAGAGGATGTGTTCCTCGAGGGCTGGGTGAAACACGATGGAGAAAATTTTTATTTCGCGTTTCGCGTCCATGATGACAAGCTGTATGGAATCGATACTCCGCGATGGGTCCCGGAGGAATTTCCCCATGTTCATGAACTTAGCCGCAGGGGGTTTCCATGGTTTGGTGACGGGATTGAAGTACTGATTAACGCTTCATACCAGTGGGATCAGCAGGACGACGATAATAATCATGGAACGCCCGGCGCGTGGCAGATGGTGTGTAATGCGACCAAGTCCCGCCTGGGCGGTGTCGGCAAGGGCGGCCTGATGGAAGGGGAGCCGCGTGCGGAACTTGCTGCGTGGAATACGTATCAGCGATGGATCCTCAACGGTGATATGAAGGCAGAAGTCAGCATGCACGCTCAGGAACATTCTTTTGTGATCGAGTGGATGATTAAGGCCGATCCCTGCCTGGAGGTTCAGCCGGGGGTTACCTGGAATCCTTCACTAGGTATTGTGCCGATGGGGCTCAATCTCGCCGTGCAGGATGCGGATACACCTGAAGAAGGGGAAGGCAATTTCGGCAACTTTGACCATGAGAACTGGTGGAGCGGTGAGGGCTTTAAACGTACCTGGCTCAAGCAGTTCGGGACGATGTTTGTTCATCCGGGCGAAAAGCCCCGCGAGATTCATATCGGCCCCGGCGGCAATGATGCCAACGCAGGTACGGCGGATGCGCCCGTATTATCGATAAAAGGTGTAAAGAAGGTACTTGCCTCTATCGCTAAAGAGCAAAAGGCTGCGGATGTACTTGTCATTCTCCACCCTGCAAAATACAGCGTTACCGAGCCGATTGAAATTACACCTAAGATGCTCATAAATGATGTCAAGGTTACGGTTCGTCCCTTCCCCGGATATGAATGGAATGGTCAGCGGGCTGTGATTTCAGGCGGCAGGGAAATTGCCGGCTGGGAATATGACAAATCGAAAGATCTGTACCATGCGAGGGTTTCTCCCGCGATGAGGGCAAAGGGATTTCGTCAATTATTTATGGACAACGTCCGGTTGACACGTGCGAAATACCCTAATGATATGAATGCGAATTTTACCGTGGCGACGGCCGAAAAGGATCAGAAGCATTTTACCCTGAAAGAGCCAATCACGGGGATGGATGTAACCGGCGCCGAGATGGTTTCGCTGCATCACTGGTCGATTGCCCGCGGTGTCGTGGAAAAAGCCCAGGGTGATTCGATTATTACCCGGACCCCGATGGGCTGGACGGGTACTCCCTGGTACTGCCTGACCAATCCCAAGGATCGAGTGTTTTTTGAGGACAAGCTTGCGTTTCTCGATGTTCCCGGTGAGTGGTATTTTGACCAGGATGCCGGCGTGGTCTATGTAAAACTCGAAGAGGGGCAAAACCCTGCCGATCACAATTTTATCGTTGCCAGTATTGATCAGCTTGTGGTATTGAAAGGCCAAAAGGATAAGCCCGTTGAAAATGTTCGTTTTGAGTATATCGATTTTGAATACGCAGGCTGGCAACTGCCGGACCGTGGTTATGCGGGCCTCCAGGCGGCTTATACCGGAACGGGTTTTAAGACCGAGCCGACGTATGGGCTGCCGCTGACGGTACATCTCGAATATGCGAAGAACTGCGCGTTTCGCCTGTGCCGTTTCAGCCATTTTGGAGCCAACGGTCTTGGAATGACCGCGGGCTGTCAGAATAACGAAATTGCCGGGTGCGAATTTAATGACATTGGTGCCAATGCCGTGTTGGTTGGTTGGCGGGCCAAAGAGGATACCGGCCCGCGCAAATGGTTCGAGAATGATTGGGCCGACTCCACGGATGCCCCGGCCTTTAATTCCGTCAACAACTGCTATGTTCACGACTGCGGGGCCATCTCGTACGGCGCGGTGGGTATCTTTGTGGCCTTTAGCCCGGATACCCAAATCCGTCACAACCTGGTTACCCGCATGCCGTACACCGGTATCAGCATTGGTTTCCGCTGGGATACCGACTGGACGACGCAGGAGCGATGCCTGCTGGAATACAACCATGTCTTCGATGTCATGAATGTCCTTGCCGACGGCGGGGCGGTCTACCTGCTCGGTCTCCAGGAAGGTACGGTGGTAAACAACAACCTGCTTCATGCCGTCAACCGGGCCGAGTTTACGCACGGTTCGCACAACAATGGTATTTTCTTCGACGAGGGCAGTAAGGGCTATCTCGTCTCAAACAATATTATCTATGACACGGATCACGATCCGATTCGATTCAACCAGAGTAAGAAAGAAACACATGAGTGGGATAACAACTTCTTTGGCGTCAGTCCTGTGGATGTATGTTTCCCATGGGATCGGGCTGCTCAGGCGGGCGTGGAGCCTGCTTATCGTTTCAAAGTACTCGGTTGTGAAAAGAAGTAAATGAAAGGTAAAGTGGTTATGGAAGATTCGAAAAAGGCGATTGATGGTTTGCTGGGCCGCGGCGATCTGACGCGCATGGGCTTTTATGAACTGATCTGGGCGGATACGCTTAGAGCCTGGGCCGAGCAGGGATATCCCAAAGACGAAAAAGGTGAGCCGGTCGAGCCGACCGAGTTCCTGGATATGGACATGTTCAGTGCCGGCGGCTGGTTTGATACGCTCCCGATTCGCGGCCATGAAGAAATTGTGGACGAAACGGATGAATGGGTCGTCCGGCGTAACGGCGCGGGGGCAGCCCTTAAATTCTGGAAGAATCGTTCCGGCGTGCCGGAGCATATTGATTTTCGCATGACGTCACGCGAGGTGTGGGAGCGGGATTACCGCAATTACCTGCTCGAACTGGACCCGCAGCGTATGGATGTAGAGGCCACGAAAAAGAACCTCCAGCAGCAGCGGGAAAAGGGCCGCTGGGCATTTTATGGGAATATCCATATCTTCGAAAGCATGCGGCAGAGTATGGGCGATGTCTGCCTGTATGAATCCGTGCTGCTCGATCCCGACTGGATTCATGACTACAATCGGGTGTATACTGACTTTTTCAAGACGCATTTTACCTATCTCTTTGAGTGGGCCGGTGTGCCGGACGGCATCTGGATGTACGAGGATATGGGTTACCGCGGCGCGTCATTTTGTTCGCCGGAGGTTTACGACAAGCTTGTTTTTCCCTATTACCGCGAGATGGTGGAGTTTTTTCACGGCTATGACCTGCCGGTGATTTTGCATTCATGCGGATTTGTGGAGAAGCTGGTGCCGTACTTTATCGATATCGGTTTTGATGGACTCAATCCCATGGAGGTCAAGGCCGGGTGTGATGTTGTTCGTATCGCGAAGCAGTACGCGAAGGATTTGCTGTTTTGCGGCGGGATGGATATCCGGATCTTTGAAAAAGGCGACCGCGATGAGATCCGTAAAGAGGTGATTCGGCTGACGGAAGAGATGAAGCGTGCCGAGGCCCGGTTTGTCTTCGCTACCGACCATTCGGTTTCGCTGGGTGTGACGTATGACAACTACCGCCTCGCGCTGGATACTTATCGCGAGCACATGTACTATTGATCTGCCGGGAAGCGGGCAAACCGCTGGCGGATTTTCGCCGCGGCTTTAAGCCGGACCAACTTCGCCAGTGAGATATTTGGATCAAATGCTTTTGCCATTTTCAGGTGTGCGGTCAGTTTTTGCCGCAGGCTCAAGCTCTTGCGGGCAAATGAAAAGGCATTAAAGGGGTGATACCGTTTGGCGCCGATGGCATTTTTTCCGTGCTGGCGGTAGAAGATCGTTGGTTCGTCGAGTGCAATGATTTTTCCATGTTTGCAGGTTTGCAGGGCGGCCCACCAGTCGAACATAATCGCGTCCGGCGAAACGGGAATGCTGACTTGAACGGCCTTGCGGTTGAGCATCATTGTGCATCCGGTGACGACATTTTGTGCCAGCAGCCGCAGCGGGTGGTCTGCAATCTTCGGCAGCAGTTTTTGATATCGCCACATCGAATCGGCGACAGGTGTGAGATTCTCATCTGTAATGGTCAGGTCAGTATGTACCAGCAGGGGGGTGTCATGTCCCTGCTTGGCCTCGGCTGCTTTCATTGCGGAAAGTGTTTTTTCAATTTTTCCCTCCAGCCACACATCATCCTGGTCGCAGCACATCACATACGGTGCCGCAGAATTCTCCAGCAGGGCTCCAAAATTTAAATTCGGCCCCACATTCCCGGCCTCATCCTTTAGAATCCGTACTTTTTCGGGATGCCGATCTGAAAAATTAGAAATGATTTCCCCCGAATCATCGGTGGACCCGTCATCACGAATTGTCAATGTCCAGTATGGACAGGTTTGACGGGTAATGGAATCAAGCAGCTCAGGCAGGTATTTCTCCCCGTTATACACGCCAAGCAGGATTTCAACCATGTCAGGCATTTAGCTGTGGCCCCACAGTTTCTTTATTATCTTACGGTGCAGGTCTTTGCCGCCAAATGTCGAGAGCCATGCCGCGGTAACTTTCGGGTGCAAAGGCGATGCCCCGAGGGCGAGTGAATAATAATAGCGAGCCTTTGTGAGGTTGCCCGTTTGGCCATACAGTTCCGCCAGTGCAACCGCCTGCTTGCGAAGGGCGGTTTTGTGCTCGTTGAGATCGGCATGAAAAGCATTGAAAATATATTCACGTGCGCGGATCAGGGTTTCGGGATTGCTCGATACATTTTCCCCGGTATAGTCGCACTGAACCAGTGTCTCATCGAGAAACAGAATCCTGTATCGTTTGGCCAGGCGAATCCACATCTCCCAGTCCACTACATTTCGAAGTGACTCATTGAACATTCCAACGGTTTCTACGCATGCAAACCGGGTCATCACGGTGGGTGTCCCGATAAAATTGGATTCGAGCAGTTGAGCAAACAAATGTCCCTCTTTTTGCCCCGGCCAGTCACCCGGAAACAGGCTTTTTTCTTCAGGGGTAACTTTTTCAAACCGGCAGTAGACCGCCCCGACATCATCGCCCTGGCCTTTAAACCGTTCGAGTTGCTTTTCCAGTTTTTCCGGGAGCCAGGTATCATCGCTGTCGTGATGAGCAATGAAAGCCCCGCGGGCCTGGATAATTCCCGTATTGCGAGCCGCAGCTTCTCCCCTGTTGGTGTCCCTGCAGATGTAACGAATCCGAGAGTCCTCGATTTGTTTTACAACCTCATGCGTATTGTCTGTCGATGCATCATCCACCACGATCAGCTCAAAATCCTCAAATGTCTGATTGAGTACACTCTGTATGGCCCCTTGCAAAGCGGCCGCGCGGTTATAAGTTGGGATAATTACGCTGACGGTTGGATTTGACATGAGTGTCAGGGTTATGTTTTCTTGAAGATTGATTTAAGCCTGCGAACCAGCGCGTAGGGGATCATGCACAAAAGCAGGTTGCGAAACAGGCCGTAAAATGCCGACGGTGTATAATCAAAATGGTGCAGGATAATCCGCAGTCGGGATCGGAGTTGATTTTTCCGCTGGCGGATTGTGATCCCTTCTGGATTGACGATGGATGTGGTCAGGAACTCCGGCAGGTTGGCAGTTGGCTTTTTTCGTGTAACCTCGAAAAACAGGGCATAATCCTCCGCGCTCGGATAGCTGCGCGGATAAGCCCCGAACTGCTCGAATAATTCCCGCCGGCACAGGACCGCTGGATGACAGAACATGTTATTGATGAACATCTCCCTTCGTATTTTGTCCGGATCTGTTGGCGGTTTGTATTCCCAAAGCGGTTTGCCCGCGGGGCTGCAAAAGCGGACATAACAGCCCACAATATAGTGGTCTGGGTTTGCTAAGAGAAAATCACGCTGCTTTGCCAAACGCTGCGACTCAACGGTATCTTCCGCATCCAGCCGAGCGATGTACTTGTACTGATCCCGGGCCAGGATGTATTCAAGCCCATGGTTCAAAGCGTTTTCAATCCCCCGGTTGCGATCGAGTGTCAAAAGCGTAACGTTTGGGGCAGCTTCACGAAGTTGCGGTTCGTTGGGTTTTTCCCGGCTGCCGTCGTCCACAACTACAATGTCGATAGCAAGGGTAGACTTCGCCAGGCTTTGCAGAGAGTCGATCAGCCCCTCGATGTGATTGTAATGGGGGATCAGAACGACAGTATCGTTTTGTGTAGTCGAACCTGTCAAAGAAATCCGGCGTTTGAGAGTTTTTTTATAGTGCTTCCTGTTGAAAATTCACGTTTTATCCGCGGTAAATATCTTCAAAGTAATGAATTACAATTGTCCTCGCGGGAATTTAGTGCCCTTAAGGGTTTATCTTTTATAGAGCTTGTTACGTGCTGCGCGAAGGGCATCGAGGCCTTTGGCTCCAAGCAGCGTCTTCACGAACAGGCTTAGCCATTCAGGGTTTCTTGCCCCTGCCTTAAAGGCAAGAACCAGCTCTTTTCGGGCCTGTTTTAGCTGGTTGCCTCCGATCAGCTCTGCCGCGATGGACAGATGGTAGTTTCGATTGTCCAGAACTGTTTCAGTCTGTAGCCCGTCCGGAAAATCCTGAACATACTGTTCGTAATCGTCTTTACCCCGCTCCTTTCGCTGCCGGGCGAATTCTCCAGCCAGGCGAGCGTATCTCTGCTGGGTCGAGCGTCTGGCTACGCTGACCGCCTGGGCCACAACCCGGTACCGGTAGAGGCACTCGTCCAGGCATGCAAGCTGCGAGTGCTCTGCCAACCGGAGCCAGAGGTCATAATCCTGGGCACAGCGAAAAAATTCCCGATACCCTCCGATTTTCTGCACTGCGTCATGTCGAAACATAGCGGCACCGTGCACGAATATGTTTTTTCTCACAAGGTAATTGGGAATTTCTTTAGGTGTTAACCGGGGCATTTCACTGTCACGCAGTTTGCCGTTTTGATTGAAAAATTCCGTTCGGCAATTGACCATTCCCACCTTCGGATTCTCCATTAGATATTTTCGCTGCCTTTCAAACCGCTCCGGCAGGGAAATGTCATCCGCATCCTGGCGGGCGATCAAACCCGCCCGGCAAAGGTTCAGCCCGCGATTCAGCGACGGCGTCAGCCCGATGTTCTCCTGGCAAGCCAGCCGAATTCTCGGATCATCTCTCATTTTCCGCTCAATGATCTCACGGCTTTGATCGGTCGAACCGTCATCAATCAGGATTGCCTCAAAATGATCAAAGCTCTGTCCGAGGACCGAATCCAGAGATTCCTCAAGATACTCACTACCGTTATATACGGACATGACGACAGAAATTTCCGGCTGTAGTGGTTCGTCCGGGTGGCGGATCAGGGTGAAATGGCCTCGCGTATCTTGTTTTTGCTCGGTAATCATTGCCCGGTCAGCTTTCGAAGAATTGTTTCTTCCTGCCGGGCGATCACCTCCAGCGTATACTTTTCGTGTATCGTTTCCATTGCCCGGGCAGAAAGAGCTTTCCAGTCCGCCTCGCGGGCTCGTTCAATCGCCCGTACAATTCCCTTGGCAGAGGTGTCCTCGGCTAAAATACCGTTATGGTTGTCCGCGATCACTTCACTGATCCCCTCTACGGGCGTTGCGATGCTCACACAGCCACAGGCCATCGCCTCAAGCAGCGTTTTGGGCATCCCCTCATAATACGAACAGAGCATATAAAAGCGATAGCGATTATAAATTTCCGGAAGCTTGGTGTTTGCGACGGTCCCTTTAAAGTTGATATTCGCATTCACTTCTTTCGCGTACGTACGCAGTTCATCTTCCAGTTCACCGATTCCGTAAATGTCCAGCGGAAAGCCGCATTTCGCCGCGGCTTCAATGATTGCCGGCAGGTTCTTTTGCCGGTTTAGCCTGCCGACAAACAGTAGTCGGTCCGCCCTGCGTTCCCTGTCCAGCGGCCGGAAGGTCTCGGTGTCGATATAATTTCGCAGCACATTAATTTTTATTGAGTCGATTCCATATTTTCCACAAAGATACTCTTTGTCGTGTTCGCTCGATACCGCTGCGGAATCTGCCACACGGTATGCCTGCCGCTCGAGGTTTTCATAAAATGCGATCTTGACTGCGCCTGCGTTTTGCCTTCGTGAGAACCTGCTCTGGGTATAACCAGTTCGCAGCAGAAGGGGCTTTTTGAACAGACGCTTTGACTTGATTGCCGGTTCGGCTCCGGGCATCTGGTTCGTTTTTAGAATATCCGATTCGGCGAGCTGCCTGCGATACAGCCATGGGATGATCCGGCTGTAAAACAGGTTGGGGACCAGGCTGTCCGAAAAAAAACGCGGCTTATCCAGCACTTCAATCCGCCGGTCCAGCCGCCCTTGTTCGTATAGCTCCCTGGCAATCTCCCGATCCCGCGGGCCATACGTAATCCAGTATACCTTTTCCAGCAGGCCGTGATTGAGATGCCGGTGATAAATCTGCTTTTCCCGGTCGATCATCCCGGTCTCAACCCAGGTTTGCAGGGAGGTATTCCTTGTGAAAAAAAGCGTGAGAATCATATTTTGTTATGGTTTCGCAAAGCAGACGGCGTAAATTTCGCCAAAACGAATCTCCATTGACTCAATCTCAATGCCTGCTGTCCGCATCTCGTCCCAGAATGATTGCTGGGTATATTCTATAAAATGCGTCGGATCCAGGCGGTATTCCACTCCCATTTGCTTTTTATAGAGCACAATCCACTCCCGATCAATCAGTGGAACACGGATCAGTATCTTTTTACATCCTGCGTTCTTCCAGGGGATCCGCTCAATCATCCGCTTAAGAAAATCCTGCCGGTTTTCGATATGCTCGAGCACATTTGACAGCAGGACACAATCAATTTTTTTTAAGCGGTCATAATCCAACTGCGTAATGTCCGCGCAAATATATTCAATATTGTCAGGGTTTTTACCTTCCCTCGTCTTTTCAACATTGCCCGGATCGATCTCGACGCCATATACGAACTTTGCTTTTTCCGCAATCTTTCGTGTCATTTGCCCGGTATGGCAGCCAACGTCAATCACCGTCCAGGCCGATTCAATATTCTCCGCAAACCACTGTTGATATCGAAGGATTTCATGCTTGGGATGGATTCCGTTGTTCAGGATGACGCTCCAGCGGCCTGCAAGCTTATAACACAGATTGTGCAGCCGCAGGATTGGGCGGATCATTGCCCTGGCGGTTTTGCGGTTATAGATCAGCTTATGAATCAATGAACGCATGGGTCAGGTTGTGTAAATACGCATAGGGAATTGGTCGTTGAGTTCAAGGATGTCCACGATGATCGCGATTCCCCAGATCAGAAGTGAAGTTCCATGAATGTCCGGTTCGCTGAGCCCCTTCGTGATGCGTGCCCCGTAATAGATGTCATTTGCCCGCTGCGGATAGAACGAAAAACCCTTGTGCTGCGGGTGGTAATGTTCGAAATATTTCGCTAGCCGATCCTTCGCAAAGGCCTGAATTTCCGGCTGCCTGTACCGCCGATTGAGTACCTTCGAAGCATAATATAGTACGTAGATAATATTGAAATTTCCGCAGGCATGCTCATCATTTACATTCTCCAGGCACAGGTCAATCAGCTCCGGTGCCCTGGCGAATTCCAGCCGGTCTGCCGCGACCAGTCCCGAAATTACCTTCATCGCGCCGTTGATTTGCTGTTCTACTGCCGCCTGGCCCTGAAACCAGCTCCCGGTTTTTTCATTTTGCAAATGATTCACCCACTCTATTGCCGCGTCGATTAGGGTATTTATCTTCTCACACTCCTGGGGTTGAATAGTTTTACGCAGGTTCAAAAAGAAAAGCAAATGGCTGAAATGGCTGCCGGCATCCCACGGCTGCGTCCAATCAAATTTGTCGAGATAGCTTTCAATTTCCTTCCGAGTTTCCGGGGTGGACAAATTCAGATCTTTGGGAACCATATCGTAGAGTGACAGTGCCGAAAGGCACTGCCGGGTCTCCGCCTGGATGTATTTACGATTAGCCAGGTTCCCCAACTGCCGGTTTTTGATTGCACGAATCAGGTTTCGAGTAAATGTTTTCGTGTAGATCAGGCGGTCATAAAAATCCGATCCATGCCGAAAGCTTAGGATATACTCGCCGGCTCTTTGCACTTCCTCGCTGTCCTTGACTCCCAGCGTATAGAAAATCTTCAGCGCAAAAACACTCGCTCCCACATTCCAGTGAAACGTATCGCTGTACAAGTCGCCAGACATTGAATAAAGATAGTATCCCTTGCGATGGTCACTGGCCAGGGCTCGGACAAACGAAAGCGTATCTTCTTGCAGGTTCTTAAGCCGGTCAATTTCATTCATTTTTTCATCTTCGCCTGGATTCTGTCTTTTACCTGTGTTGTTTTTGCCCGGAGACGCTCCGAGAGTCTCCACCGGAAAATCGCTGATTTCATCCTGAAGTAAGCCGTGCAGTCAAAATTTCTTGGGCGGTATTTCCGCTTTTGTACATCACTTACGATTCCTTCGAACAGATCGACATATCGATCCGTCACTTTCTCGATATCGGGCACATGGATTCGGCTTTGATACTCCCGGTAATTCTCGATAATTTTTTCCGCAAGTTGGAACACTTCTTCCGGTTCACGGAAACAGCGGCCTCCGCTGCTTACAATGTCCGGGTTGCTGCTTGAATCAATCGCGATCACTGGTAGTCCGCAATGCAGCGATTCCAGCAGCGAATTGGAACACGCTTCAATGCGGGATGTAAACACGCAGATGTCATGCTCCTTGAGTTTTTTCGCCAGTTCTGCGCTGGGCACGGCCGGGATGTGCCGAATCTTCTCGAATGTTCCGGGCACATTGCCTATGTAGCTGTACTCGAATTTCTCCGTATCCAGTGTTCGGTCCAGGTCCCGCAGGATATCGAATCCTTTATTGATATTCGTAGACCATCCCGAACTGACCAGCCTGATTTTTCCCCCGACAGGGCGGTCCAATTTGCCTTTCGGGTTAAAGATATCCGGATTTGGGGCGTTTGGGATTACGGTTTCATAGGCCTGTTCCTTGAGCCCCAGCCGCTTGTTTTCGTCCCGAGACCATGCGGACTGAAACACGGTTGCATCCGCCAAAAGCCGATTGGTCGTATAGATCACGCTGTCCCGCAGGTCGCTCATTGAATTGTAAATCCGAATCGGTCCGTCAATGCGATGCACGATGACTTTGTCCGGGCATTGCCGTTTCACTTCCGCTGCACCCAGCAGGTACTGGTAACTGTTCATCAGCAGAATGTTCGCCTGTCGAGGGTCATATTCATATAGTCCCCGCTTTTCCAGGCAGCCGCGAAGGGCCTTTAAAAACTGGTTGCCCCCGCCCCAGGGCCCGTCCTTAAGCTCAAATGCAATATTTACTTTCATGAAATCTACAGCTCCCGG
Source organism: uncultured Pirellulales bacterium (assembly GCA_964454745.1). Lineage (GTDB taxonomy): Bacteria > Planctomycetota > Phycisphaerae > Sedimentisphaerales > Anaerohalosphaeraceae > CAYVUI01. Next base: position 14,912 of record CAYVUI010000090.1, read on the forward strand.
GTGCCGTCCATCTTTTGATAAAGTTGCACGAAGCCGTCTTCAAATCGCGGCGGCAGCAGATTTCCTTTTCGCCAGCCGGCCAGTAGGAGCTTGAATTTATAACTCACAAGCGGGCTTTCAAGGAAGTGTCTCCGCTCACGGATCAGCTTGAAGCCATAAGATGCGAGAAGTTTTTCCACGGCTTTGGGTGAATAGAGAACCAGGTGGTCGCTAATCAGCCAGGTGCACTTATTTTTCCGCCAGCGATTTATCCTCGTAAAGCAGTCCGGCAGGGAAAGAAAAAGATAACCGGAATCTTTCAGGTGCGAAAGAAGGCTGGTGATAAATGTATGCGGATCGGGGATATGCTCAAGAACATGATGCAGGGTAATAAGATCAAATGTTTGGTTTGGTAAAAGATCGGTATTCTCATAAGCTTCAAGCTCATAAAGGTTTTCTGCGATCTTTCGATCAATCGTACTTCTTTCCACCAGTGCCGCCTGTTGGACCTTAAGGGAGGCCGAATGCTTTAAGCAATACAGGTTCTCACCCGTGCCTCCACCGATATCAAGGATGTCATAGTAGGAATCGTGAGCGTTTTTGAGAGATTCAGTCAAGAAGGCGGCATTGTAGGCGGCGCGTTTGAAGCGGCTGGTAATCTTGCCGGACCCAATGTAATGTTTTAGAAAGTGAATGTCCGAATGAGAGCTGTATTTTTCCTTGCCGTATTCCGGGCTGTTTTCCATGTTTTGGTAATTGTCCTGAACCAGCAATACGCATTCCGGACACAGGTAAAATCGAAGGCCTGAGGGGGTCTCGGCGTAAAGAGGCAATTTTGGAGAGTTACAGATCGGGCATTTCATTGAGTAGGCTCATTTAAAGTCTGGATCACTGCGTTATAAACTTCGTCCACTGTGATGTTCCGCATGCAAAGCCTGTCATTGGGACATGCCTTCTTCAGTCCGCAGTTCTTGCATTCTACGTCGGAATACAGGTTCATGTCATCCGGGTACGCCGCCAGTTCATAGGGCTCCCATGCGCTGATCAATACGACGTTGCGAAGACCAACCGCCTTGGCCAGGTGAATCAGTCCTCCCATATAGCTGATAAAGGTCCGGGCGTTTTCAAGCACACGGCCTGTTTCTCGAAAGCTCATTTGCCCGGTCAGGTCAACCACACCGTCAAGAATTTCATCGGTCTGGACACCAACCTGAACGATTTGAATGTCCTGGTTGTTTTCAGAGAAATAAGCCTTCAGTCGGAAGATCAGCTCCTGCCATCGATCCCAGAACCAGGCTTTGTTTACAGTAAAGGAAACCTTGGAGTGCGGTTCAACGCAGAGATAATTCTTTGCTGCAAGGCCGTGCTGTTCAAGAATTTGATCGGCCTTTTGTACTTCATCTTCAGTCAGAACAATGCGCGGCTTTACCGTGGCATCGTTGATATCATGCATGTCGCAGGCAATCTGGATCGCATGTTTTCCCGTGCGGTAATGGATTCTTTCCTCGTCATCTCCGTCCGCATAGATATATCGCGGATCATTCATGTTGATGACAATGGTGTCCTGGTTTGTATATTGGTGTTTCGCAAAAAACCACTCAAACGGATCATAAATGCCTGCGATATCAGGATTGTTGTGGTAGATGATATGATCGGGATGCTTGCGTCTGCATAAAAAATCTTTGAGAGATCGATGATAGCGCAGAACGACCTTTTTCTCAGGATGTCTTTCCCTGAGATTTCGAAACAAGCCTGTCCAGATCAAAGCGCCTCCGTATCCCATCGTTTATTTCTCCGGGGCCGAATCCGTGCGTTTCCCACGAAGCAGGATCCATTTCCAATTGTCATCCTTGCGGACATGGATCACTTCCCTGAAGTACTTGAGCAGCAGTTTAAAGACATCCTCTTCATGTTCCCATTCTACGGCTTCAAAGCCCCCGCCTTCCTGGATTGCAATATCATAGAGTACATAACCGTCAGGTTGAATAGCCCGTGCATGCTCCTTGAAAAAAGCATTGAGATCGAAGGCGTGGTCAACAGCGTTGCAATAGATCAAGTCCAGGGTGGAATCTTCCGCGTCCAGGTGCATAAAGTCGCCGGGCTTTACGTATGGATTATCCGGCCCGGGATTGAGATCGATGCCCCAGGCGTTTTTAAAGCCAAGATCCCGCAGAACGGCAACCTCGGTACCCTGCCTGGCACCGGCACAGATTATATTCGCGTTTTTATCAATCAGCTCGTGAAGGTGTCGGAAGCGGTTGAAGAATTTAAGCCGAAAATTTGCCACTTCCGCAGGGGTAAGCCCGCCCCGTGCTTTGAGCATTTCGGACCATTTTTGTTTCTGATGCGTCACATATTCGTCATAATTTTCATAATCCCGGTATTGCAGGCCATCCTGGGTTTTTGTGTTCTTCCATCCTTCACGGTCATGGTGTTTGCTCCGGACCGGATGCTTGTCACGGTCATGGATGTATTGTTTGTCTATGTGCTTTTTCAGTTGGGCTTCGTAGCCGATTCCACCCGGCCAGAAACGGCAGAGTAAGGTTTTTATCCAAAAGTTCAGGTGTAACGGCTTAGGGCTCAAGCGTTTTTTCATGTCAGCAGCTCCCGGGTTTTACATTAAAAACTTGCATATTTTTTCAGATGAATTAAATCATGTATTCTTTCCTGCCAGTCTGTTCCATTGGAATAATAGATATCGAGAAAAAAATGCTTTCCAAACTGGAGGTAATTCTTTGCTTTTGCATGAACGGTCCATGCGAAACGATGTGCCCGTGCATAGCAGCGGCGGCGGACGGGTGCAAATTTATCTGCTGTTTGCGAGTTTGTAAAAATCTTATTCGCAACGATAAGTCTTTCGCCCGCCCGGCAACGATCCCATACATTGCTTTTAATGTTATGATAAATACGGACAAAAGTCAGGGTTCTGTCAAGGTGGATCGGCGGTTCCTGAGCTGCGAGCCGCACAAGAATGTCGGCGTCCATGATATAATGGAGGGATTCATCAATGCCGCCGACTTGACGTACGAGGTCAAGTTTCATGAGTGATCCCGGCTGCGCGCCGGCCTTTAAAGTTCTCACGGCCTCCTCACTTGTCGGCCAGAAAGAGATAGTGTTGGTCTCGCTGACCGGGTCACGTTTCAGGATTTGGTCCTGGTCATCCAGGAAAATGCGGCCGCCGTGTACATAAGAGGCTTGTGGGTGCGCCTCCATAGCGATTGCAGCATAGATAAGACTGGCCGGAGTCAGCAGGTCGTCGGAATTAACCCAGTTGAAGTATTTGCCGCCGGACCGTTCAATGCCCATATTGATTGCGTGGCTTTGTCCGCGGTCCCTCTCGCTTTGCCAGTAGTGCAGCCAGGGTTCGTATTTTTTGATTACTTCTACGGACCCGTCTGTGCTGCCGCCGTCCATGACCAGCAGTTCGAGATCCGGGTACCCTTGCAGCAATACGGAACGAATGGCCTGTTCAAGATACTGGGCCTGGTTAAAGGAAGGAATCACAATGCTGATTTTGGGCAGTGTGCCTTTGTGTGGGCCCAGCAAGTCTTCCACTTCGCTTTGCTCTGTAAAAGGAAACCCCTGTTTCTCAGTCAGCGGATTTGGTAAATCCTGGATGTCGGGACATTTCATAATCAAAAGGTGTTACCTTGCTGAAATGATTACAGTTTTATTACAACCGTCTGGCCGGTCGTTAAATAGATAGGGTGTTCTTTTTTCTTTGCAAAGAATTCGTCTACCGCTAATTTTGCTCCCGGGCAGGATAGATACTACTTCCGATTGAAAATACCCGTTTTCAGGTGTTTGGAATATGAAAGTTTT
>CAYVUI010000091.1:0-18362 GCA_964454745.1 uncultured Pirellulales bacterium
CCAAGCTCGGAATTCATTGAAAGACAAACCGAGTTCGCTTGTTTAAGGACTAGCCAGTCTGCTTCGAGACTGCCGTCGGGATTATGAAGCAATGTGCCATAAATTGGACCTACGTCAACAGCAAGTGGAGAAGCGGAAGCGCAGTCATTGGAGTTTCCGTCCGGTGGATAAACACCAACGGTTTCGACATAAAAACTATACGCAGCATTCGCTTCATACATTTCGATATACACATCAAAACCGGTTTCGATAAAGAAAGTCCGGACAGAAGTATCATTACTCCAGACAGCGTGATAGATCGTTTCATGCAAATCCCCAAACTCATCGGCCTGGTAGACTTTCATTTTTTTGTAAGCCGTATTGATTTCACCGTGGAATGTTACCCTGTAAAGGGTATGTGCAGTAGGGGTAAATGTAAACCAGTCAACATCCCCCACACCGATGACCCCCTGCTGCATGGTACCGTCCGGCGAAATAGATTCCGCGTATTCAGGAAGATCTCCGTAATCCGGATCTTCCGCCCACCCCATAGAAACAAACAAAACAAGCAACGACAAAAAGACCAAACACTTTTTCATCATTCTCTTCCTTACTCTCATGTTAATAGACTATTTATATCCGGATACAACGTGTTTCCAGACAAATACTGCATTTTTTATATCTTGTTCCTTTAAAACAACCCTAAAGATTGCCCATACTACCATAGTCTACCTATCATGTCAAGTATTTTGCCGTTTCATCATGGTTTTGGCAATTCGCCATCAGGTTGTATGCTGCGTAATTATTTGTATTATATAGGGTTAGAATAATAGCAAAACGCACAATAAAGAGGGATCTCCTGATTTTTTTAAATTTTATGCCTGCAAAGAGCCTAAAACCAATTACTTGACCCACAGTCTGTTTCATTTTATGATATGATATTCGCAATAATATGATAAAAATCACCCCAACCCATCTAATTTGAGGTGTAGTATGAAAGAGTTCATGGATGAAAATTTCCTGCTGGACAGCCCCATGGCTTGCCAGCTGTACCACGAATACGCGGCAAATATGCCCGTTTACGACTACCACTGCCATCTTCCGGCCCAGCAGATCGCCGAGGATAAGCAGTTTTCCAGCCTGACTGAGGCGTGGTTGGCCGGGGACCATTACAAATGGCGGGCGATGCGAACCCACGGAGTGGACGAGCGATACTGCACGGGAGATGCTTCGGAACGGGAAAAATTCGAGGCATGGGCAAAAACCGTGCCCTTTACCCTACGAAACCCACTGTATCACTGGACACATCTTGAGCTAAAGCGATATTTCGGGATCAATGGACTCCTCGACGAATCAAGTTGGCAGAGAATATACAAAGAATGCAATGACATGCTGGCTTCTCCTGATTTCCGGTGCCGGGGCTTGCTGCGAAAAATGAATGTCAAGCTGGTCTGTACGACCGAGGATCCCCTGGACGATCTGAAATTTCACCAGCAGATTGGGGATGACGGCTTTGAGATTAAGGTACATACCGCGTTTCGCCCGGACAAAGCCATGATGACTGAAGATATGGATGGGCTGATTGCCTGGATTGGCGCCCTGCGGGAAAAAACAGGGATGGATATCGGCAATTTCGGACAATACATTGAAGCAATACGCAATCGCCACGATTTTTTCCATTCCGTAGGCTGCCGCCTGAGTGACCACGGACTGGAGACCATGTACGCCGAGAATTATACCCCCGGTGACATCGATGCGATTTTTGATAAAATACTCAAAAAGCAGGTTCTGACGGAGTACGAACACCTTCAGTTTAAGTCTGCAATGCTGTATGAATTCGCCCTGATGGACCACGAAAAAGGCTGGGTCCAGCAGTTTCACCTTGGTGCCCTGCGGAATAACAACTCTCGCCTTTTGCAGCGCCTCGGCCCGGATACCGGTTTTGATTCCATTGGTGATTTTGAGGTTGCACGCCCGCTGTCAAGGTTTCTCGACCGGATGGACGCGAATGACCAACTGGCAAAAACGATCCTGTACAACCTCAATCCGCGTGATAATGAGCTCATCGCTACGATGATCGGCAACTTCCAGGATGGCTCTGTGCCCGGCAAGATACAGTTCGGCTCGGGCTGGTGGTTCCTTGACCAGAAAGACGGGATGCAGCGCCAGATGAACGCGCTCTCGGCCCTTGGGCTTTTGGCGCATTTTGTCGGCATGCTCACGGATTCGAGAAGCTTTTTGTCGTATCCGAGGCATGAGTACTTCCGCCGGATTTTGTGCAGCCTGATAGGCGGTGATGTCGAGAATGGCCTGATTCCAAAGGATATGGACCTGCTGGGCAGGATGGTTCAGGATGTATGCTACAATAATGCGAAGAATTATTTCCCGATGGAGCTTTAGACTCGGGCAGTTACAAGGATGGGAAATCTGTGCAGATACGAATGATTCGTCAGGGATTGCTTTGGGGCGGACTGGTCGGGATATTTGTGTTGATCCTGCTTTCGATCTATGGTGCGTTTCTTGGGGCCCAGCGTGCCCGCGATTTCTTTAATTCCGAGCCGATTGTCTGGGCATTTGCACTGCTGGGTTTTCTGTTTCTAGTCGGCCTGTTTTTCATCCTGATTCGCCGCAAAGATGTATCTCTTGCCCTGCTGCATCTGGGGCCATTGTTCATCCTTGCCGGCGGGTGGCTTGGCAGCCCGTCGGGCCTTGCCCTGATCGAAAAATTCACCGGTACGCCCCGCATCGACAAAGGTACCGTCCTGCTTCGCGAGGGAGAAACAGCCTCAAGTGTATTCGATCAGATCGAGGGCCAAAACGAGCCGCTGGGTTTTTCCATCCTTCTTGAGGAAGTAGATGTGGAATACTACCCGAATTCCAGGGCTCCCAGGGAGTATACCAGTACGCTCTCGATATTGGACGTCGTTGAATCACAGACAGTGCACAAACAGGATACAATTGAAGTCAACCATCCCCTGTACTACGGCGGCTACCACATTTACCAATACGGCTACGGCAAAGATCCCTATGAATACAGTGTTCTGCTGATTACTGCAGATTCCGGGGTTGGGCTGGTTTATACTGGATACCTGTTCATTTGTGCCGGCGTTCTGTGGCGGTGTTGGCTGGTTCGGATGCTGGACTCAATGCCCCGTGGAGGTGAAAATGGAAATTAAAGTTTCGATCCTCGGCGGGCTGATCTACGGCGCAATCGGCTTTTACCTGCTGGGCTTTTTCAACTTTCTATTCCATAAGCTCCGCGAAGGCCGGGCGTTTATACTGCTGGGTTTTTTGTGCATTACCGCCGGTGTTGTCCTGCGGGGGATCACCGTCGGGCATTTACCGATGCGAAATGTCTTTGAGCTTTTCCTGTGCCTGGGTATGCTGATCTATCCGATTTCGATTCTTAGCCGCTGCGGGCTGGATATTCACCGTGAATGGGCCGATGCACTGATCGGCGTTATCGTGCTGTTCCCTGCGGGATTTGTTTTTAAGGAAACGCCGGGCCACCTGCCCCCGGCACTGCAAAGCTGGATGTTCGGCCCCCACGTAGCGACGTACATGCTCTCGTATGCCTTTATGGCCAAATCCTGCATCGAGGCTATTGTTTCCGCCGCGTACTGCGGCATTGACCTGGAAAAAGCGAAAAGAATCGAACGCGGCGCCCAGCGGCTGGCCAACGCGGGCTTTCCGCTTTTGACGATGGGCCTGATTCTCGGCAGTATCTGGGCGAAGATCGCCTGGGGCGAATACTGGGGCTGGGACCCGAAGGAAATGTGGGCCCTGGCAAGCTGGCTTGTGTATGGCGGGTACTTCCATTTCCGGTTCATGTTTGGCCAGCGGTACACCCTGTTTAACAATGCGTGGCTGATCTCGGGGATGGCCGTAATCGTACTGACGCTGTTGTGGGTCAATTTCTCATCGCTTTTCCCCGGCCTGCACAGCTACGCTTTATAGGAGCCCTTGCAGTGGAGCTTTCGATTGTCATCCCGGTGTATAACGAAACGGCCAAGGTCGCAGAGGACATCCTCACGGCGGGAGCATTTCTGACCGAACATGGCATTGAAGGCGAAGTCGTCATTGCCGACGACGGCAGTACCGATGAGACGGTTACCGTGGCCCAGAAAACGCAATCAGAGAATCCGCAACACCCCGTGACCGTGCTTCGCCTGGCCCACCGCGGCAAAGGGCATGCCGTGCGGGAGGGAATCTTAGCTTCCCAGGGCCAATATGTCCTGTTCGCGGACAGCGGCGGATGTATTCCGTTTAAGGATGCTCTCGCAGGGTTGGAAATGATCCGCCAAGGCAGGTGTCAAATCGCCCACGGTTCCCGGCGGCTTGCAGAGAGCAAAATTGTACGATCCTGGAGCCCCTGGCGGCGGCTCTGGTCGGATGCGTTTCAGTGGTTTATCCGCAGCCTGTGCGGCGTGGGCAGAGAGCTGACCGATACCCAGTGCGGATTTAAAGTCTACGAGGGACAAGCCGGTCGAAAATTGTACCGGCAGTGTCAAACCGATGGCTTTATGTTCGATATCGAGGTCATTTTAAGAGCCAAGCGGCTGAAACTGCCAATTCTCGAATTTCCCGTGCAATGGAAGTGGGATACGGACAGTCGCCTGCACCCGGTCCGCAAAAGCATCCAAATGGTCCACGAACTGGTAAAAATTCGCCGAATGCTCCGCACTGAAAAAAAACGGTAATCATCACGGCATCTGCCCGAATGTCTCTTTGCCAAGCTCACCCGTCTTTGGATCGTATGTCGTTTTCAGGGCCGCAATTTCCCTTTGCGATTCGCACAGTTTGCGAATTTGCCTGGCTTCCATCATCATACACCCGGTTGACAGGGCATCGGCCATGGCTGCGTTTGGGGCATTGGCCCACACCGCAATGTGCTGCTGTGCCGGCTTTGAAGTCCCGGGATCGATAATATGCGGCCCCTTGAAGAGCCCGGATGCACCAATCGCAGAATCGTGAAGTTTACAGCGATGCACAATCTCACCATCCCTTTCCGGCAAAATAAAATTCAGATGCCAGGTCAATAGCTCTTGTTCCTTGGAGAAAGCAAGGATTGAGCTTTGCCCCCCTTGCACCAGGCCGCTATCAATGCCCCATTCCCGCAGCGATTCGACCATTTTACCCAGAGCAAAGCCTTTGCCGATCCCGCCCAGGTCGAGTGAGACCGGCTGATGGACTACACCCAGGGTCATTGCTTCCGGATCGAGATGGAGGTTCTCATTGAGCGATTTTCTGTTGGGCTTGCCGGAAGATTGATAATCGATATCAAATTTCCCGCCGGTAATCCTGTACGCTTCAAGGGCAATCGCTATGCACTGAAACGTTGCCTCCTCGACCAGCATGCACTGCCCAGCCTCCAAACGGTTGATCTGGTTTACCTCGCTGTTATCGATGAATCGCGAAAGGTTTTGCTCAAGTGCATCGAGCACGTCAAACGTCTCACATGCCGCCTGGTGGGCATACTGCCTGTCCGGATGAATCAGGGACATCCCGAATATACACGCCATCGCCTCGTGGGTAAAGCTGTGCAGGTCTAAACGATCGGGCAGAACACGCTGTAACCGTGAAGGTCCGCCTGGTTCTTTTTGCGGGCCGGTCACGGTGCGGTCTCCTCTATTGCGGGGAGCAGTTCAATATCTACAGGAGCCTCATATACCTTGCGATACAGTTCGTCAGTAACCAGGATTGACATCGGCTTGCCGGGCCGGAACATGAAGTCTTTTTCGCCCAGCAGGCGGTACAGGCTCGACTGCCCCGGCTCAAAAGCAGCATACGCTGCTGAAATGATCTCACCGTGCAGGTCCGGCGTCGTCACGATTAACGGGGCTGGCGTAAATCCCGTTTCAACTTCGCTAAACCAGCCGACATGATCCAAATCCCGAAAATACCACGGCAGCGGCCAGTAATCACTATCCCCCGCAATCACCTGGACAGGCACCCCAATTCCTTCCGGGTGCATTTTGATCTCATGGATCGTATCGCTAAGGGTAAAGACGTCCGTCGTCGGATGCGAATAGACATACGGATTCTGCGTTGAGGAGTGAAGAACAAAATTGACCACCAAACACTGTATCAAAAGCTGCAGGGCAGCCAGTGACATTGCAACCATCCAGATCATGCGAAACACCGGGCGATCAAACCGCTGAAGATATTCAAACAGGTAACCGATCCCCACGCCCGCCAGGACAATCAAACCTGAAAAGACCGTCAGAAAACTCCACGGCGTTTTGTATGGAATCAGCGAGTACACCATCAGCATGGACGCAACAAAAATGATCTGAAAAAGAACAACCGGATTCCACTCCTTCTTAATACGAAACCCAAGCAGCGGCACCAGCAGTGCCAGCACAAAGATCACTCCTTCCGAAAAGCGCGGCCCGCCGGGAATCTGAAACCAGCCGAAAATCCGGAAATAATAATACCACGGATGCAGATGCACGCTCTCCGATGCCCGCGTAAAATATGTCGAATAGGTCCGGAAGGAATCAAGAAAACCGTCCGGATATTTTAAAAATGAGCTGAAAAACAGGAAGGATACTGCCACTGTAGTAAGGACCAATACCCCAAAATTCAGCTCCATCCGGTCAGTAAGATATCTCTTATATGTTTTCTTTGTGATAAAAAGAATAGTCAAAAGTGAAAATGCCATACAGGCGAATGTGATAACGCACGTTTCCTTGGAGGCATGCATGAGCCCCGCGGCAAAGCCCGCCAGAAAAGCCCAGCGAACCTTCCCGGTTGAGAGCATCCGAAACCCCGCGAAGATCATCAGGCCCGTCGAAGAGACCAGCAGCATCTCCTGGATGTAATACCGGGAATAAAACACCATCGCAGGCGAGACCGCAAAGAGGAAACTGATCCACAGGGCCGTAAATGTCCCCAGCGTTTTACGGGCAAAAAACGGCAGCACTACCAGGAGCATCGAAAACACCGCCGGCACAATCCGAAGCTGGGTCTCGGTAACATCCTCAATTCGTTCGGACCCGCACAGCTTTGCCGGGATCAGCGAAAAGAAATTCAATGTCGGGCCGTGATATTCATACGGATCGTAGCGGTAGTCGCCCCGTTCAAGTAAATCGCCAAACTTGACCGCATGCACCGCTTCGTCACAGTGCATGGGCCGGATTTCGAGTGCCCCCAGCCGAAGAATCCCGGCAAGTGTAACAATTCCAAGAAACGCAAGCAGGGTTCCAGTCGGCTTATTCAACGGGTATTCCGTACACCTCCACTTCAATGTAATGGTTCAGGTCGTCGCTGGTGTTTCCATTGCTGTAAAGGCGAACATACTGGGCCTTGTATCCCTTGGCATCAATCAATCGCCCCTCGGAGGTCTCCACATAATGGTTGTCTGTTCCAACCCCGAGGCCAAGCGAATTGTCATGGTCGTTGTTATAGATCGTTCGCACATTCTGCGTAAAATCGGGGTCATCCGCAAGCTGCACAACCACGTCAAAATACACACGAGGCTGGAGATGATAATGCCATACGAGCACGGCATAAACATTGTGCATCGCTTCCAGGTCAATCGTGATATGCTGAATCCCGGGGCCAAGCTCAACGAAGCTGCCGTCACCGGCGTTCTTGTCACCATCGGTAATCATATCGATCTCACCAAAGATCGGCATATCGTCTGTGCTTTCCACGTACATCCCGCTGGCAACATTCATGGTGCCCTTGGGTGCCAGAAAAGGTGGACGTGCCGTCTGGCGCGGGGGCTCGAGGTTCGGAACACGAATATTCTGCGGCGTGCCTACGAACATCGGCTTGGGCAGTTCGATCTCGATAGTAACCATCTCCTTCTCGCCTGCGTCCGCGGTTTGGTCAGGCTTGGTTTCAGCTGTGTCCGCAGGTGCCGATTCGCTGCCCTCTTGCGCTCCCTGTGAAGAGGGCTCCGGTGCCGGTTTAGAACAAGAGGCTGCGAAGAAACACAATGAAAGCACTATCGCCGTGTATGTAAGCCATTTCAAACGTTTCATTTCAATCTCCAAAAATACAAATCATTCACTTTATGTTATTTCACTTCAACTAAGTATACCAAATGGTGGCTCCAAATACCATCTCCAATATCCAATCAGCTCTCACTGGGCTGTTCACCGGCGGGATTGAGTTCAACCGCCTCCGGCTCCATGCCCAGGTCCGCAAGGATCAGGTAGACCGCAAATCCAACCACGAACGACAGCAGTGTCGCCAAGCCGTAAGGGAAGCCGATACCAGGCAAAAATTCAAGTATTCCGACCACAAAACCAACCGCCCAGGCGATATACCCGGCACAGTTGATCCCCTTTCTCGGGCCCGGCCACGAACCACTTCGGAGGTAATCTGCCGTCATCGCACCAATAATCGGCCCGAAAGAGGCACCAATAATCAGGAAAAACTGGATCAAATTACTCGCCACACCGGTTGCAGCAAGGACCACCCCTACCGCCCCGGCGACCAGCGTAAGCGGAATACGCGGCAGCTTGGGGAACATCGTAGAAAAGGCATTTCCCGCAAGGAACGCACAAAAACCCGTCGGGCAGATACAGGCCGCCAGAAATATCCAGAACATGATCGCCGCGAGAAAACCGCCGACCATCTTGATCGAGTTGATAAACACAGCAAAACCACCCTCGCCGGTTAATACAGCCTGCGAATCAATTCCGATTGCCCCGGAAATTGCCAGGATTGAACACAACCCGGCCACAATCGCCGCGAGGGTAATCCCAAAGAATCCGCCCAGCACCAGGTCCTTATTGTTTCGGCTGTTCATGGCGAAGTCCGCACCCGCTGCGCCGGCTGTGGCAAAAAAGCCTGCCGCCGCCTGCAGCGAGGCAAACGCCCCAAGCCCCAGCAGCGGAACCATTGCGGCCATATTCTCCGGCAAGGCGACGTCCATTGAGAAATCCTTTAGCCCCTTCGAATTGGCTATCGCGGCCAGTACGATCATCGCCAGCGGCAAAATCGGGATCCACGAAGACAGTGCCGCCAGCCACTGAATCCCCACAGCGCCAACCAGGGCAAAGGCAAAGCCCCATACCGCGCAAACCACCCAGAACAAAGGAGTGCCGATCATCGTCGCCGATTCCTTACCGATGGCTTCCATGAAAAATGTCGCCGCGGTAAAGGTAAACACCGCGTGCCAGCCGATCTGCAATATCCCCATCAGCAGCCCCGGCATTAAAATCCCTCCGGTGGTTCCAAATGTCGATGTCCCCACCACGTACAGCGGCAATCCGGTCGTCATGCCCAGCCGGGCCGGCACATAATACAATGCAAAGCAGAACAAGGCTCCGACGATCAAACCAACCACCGCAGCCCAGATGCTGCCGTACAGCAATGAACCTGCCATACTTGCCATAAACGGCACCGACAGGAAAATCCCCGCGTAGGAAGGCGCGGTGTTCTTATACCACGGTGCCCGGTTTTGTTCAGGATTGGGACTCGCAGATTTCAGATAAGCCGGCATTTGATCCATGTTTGCTCTCCTTATTAAAGTTCCGCTTTCACTTCCATTTCACCAATCCGGCAGATGCACCTGCCGGCAGAATATTCATTTTACCTCACGCTGGCGGAATTCTCGTTCATCCACTTCCAGAACAGGTTGTATACAAACAGCACACTGCAGATCGCAAGGTCAAGGCCCGCCAGCCGATGCAGGGCAATCAAAGATTCCTGCGCGTGTGTGCCAAACACCGGCAGCATGCTGAGCACAATTGTAAGGATCACTACCATCGCAAGGAACAATATCACCCAGAACAGGGCCTTTATCAGCAAGCCGCAAATCTTTCCCGGTTCTTTTAGCCGCCCCAGCGGCCAGGGATTATCTTCGCTCCGGAAGACAAATGCCGGTGCCGAGAGCAGTGCCCCGGCCAGAATGCACGTTACAAATCCCATACTCGATGCGATATGCACCGTCTGGAAATATCCGGTAATTTTTAATCCGTACAGCAGCCGCTGCCAGAATGCGCTTGTACATGAGATCACAAAAAACAACAGAGCCCCCAGGAAGCACAAATGCCGCAAAACCGAAAGTCCCTGGTGTTCCTTTCGCGGTAACAGCCCAAGCAGAGGCAAAAGAACCCGCCGAACCGGGTCAAACAGAATCCCCCCGCGGTCGCGGCCAAAGAGGACCGCCGCCCTGGGTCTCCGGACAAAATAATGCAGCACAATCAGCACAAATACCGCTGCGAAGGAATAAATCGATATCTCCCGCAGACTGTGCGAAAGTTCCACCAAATCGAAGGTGCCAAGCACGCCTGTCATAATTCACCTTCCGAATCCAGCGAGTGAATGATCGCTCCCAATGCCTTTAGCCCATACAGCAGCAAAATCATCCCCAGTACGAACGCGATAAAAAAGCCCACGAACTTAAGTATTGGGCGAAAAACAAACGAAGAGGCAAAGCTCTTCATGTATCCCGCGTCCAGCCCCTGGAAATCAATCATCTCGGCAAACCGGCCCCGCTGGGACACAACCGGCGTATCTATCGCAACCTTGCCGAATAGAAACGGGGCATCCGTGGTGTGGCAGTCCGTGCAGCCCTTGGCACCCAGCGACTGCTCCGCCGGGCGCACATTATGAGCCATCGGCCACGAAACCGGCGCACCCGCACAATGCTCCTCGGACACAAGCAGGCCATTTTCATCAAGCTGATGGAGCTTAAAGCCGGCGATATAAACCGCCTTGCCCTCGCCGTCCAGAGTCTCATTTAGCGATTTTAGAACTTCTGCAACTTTCTCTTCCGTCAATTCCGGCCAGGTCTTTTCCGCCGCCTTCCAGGTGTCCTTGAGGACCGGTCGAACCAGCTCTTCAACAACTTGTACATCCAGCGGTTGCAGCTCGCCGTTTTCATCCAGCTTCGCCCAGAAACTCGGCCAGAAAATCTTATGCGGCCCGATCTTACCGTCCTCGTTGCGGATAAAAACCGGGTAATACAAATGCGGCAGCATTTCAGCGGTTTTGGTAATCCCATGCACGCCCAGGCCGTGTGCCCGCGCCGTCTGGGTGGGCCGGGCCTCTTTTTGAGGCCACGGACCGGAATGACAGGCCGTACAGGTCATTTTCTCAAAATGGATCGATGGAATCCCCGGATGCTTCGGATACGGAGCCGCAAAACGCCCATGCCCGGGAGCGGCTTCCTTTTCTGATTCATGATCCCCCATGTGGCACCCAACGCAGCTTGAACTTGCCGCCAGCGGATTGTCCGAAACCTGCTCCTCGCCCTCATAGCCACGCACGATCATATGGTCCTTGCCGTTGCTGTGGCAGTCCACGCAGCTCATCCCCGCGGCAAGGTGCACATCCTCATCCATTGCCCACTTGCCCATCCCGGAAGTAACCGCATCTGAATTGGAATGACAAAAATAGCAACGCGCATCGGGAATCTCACGCGATACGTCAAAAAAGACCTTGTTGTCCGCATTAAACTGCGAAACATCATAACTAACCGTCGGCGGAATCAGCTTGGGATCGTCCGGCAGGTCACCGAGCAGGTAATCCCACATATCATCCATATCCTTGGCTGCACCCTTTACTGACATCACCGAATGCGTTGCCGGGGCTGCCCAGCGGAAATTCTCCTTGAACACCTGGATCGCGTATTCCGACTGGTCATGCCGCGGGTCAGCATTATGGCAGGCAAGGCAGTTGGCTTCCAGCGTGCCCGAAACCAGCCACCGCGCGTCAAAATCCGGCTCAGCTCCCTCGTCCTTTTCGCTTAAATTCCCCGGAAACTGCCGCCCGAAGTGCAGAGCGAACTTCCAGGGCGTCATACCCACCTCTTCGGGATGATACAATCCCGTCCACGACCGGTAGGACAATCCAACCTGCGTCCCGCTAAATGGGTCCGCATAGATCCACGGCTGGGCCGGACGTCCGGGCTCGATGCCTTCCTGGTTGAAATTAAAATGCCACCCGCCCCGAATCGTCTCGACATCATGACATTCGCCGCACGTCTGGTTGACACTAAACGGAAACAGCGGCTCATCCGTCGGCAGGATTTTTGTGCCCTCTTCATCGATCAGGTCCAGCACATGCACCGCCGGGCTGCGCGATCCATCCTGGTGATCGCCGATGTAATCCTTGTCAGATGAAAAAATCGCAGGAACACACAGCCATCCAATTGCCAGTGCCGCAACCCAAATCGTCAACCATTGCTTTTTCATCAATACCGTTTCCTGCACGGATTAGACTTCAAATTCACCCGGTTCAAACGCCAGCCGACAATTCGCCTTGATCGCTTCATTCACCTTAAGCACACTGACCGCCGTCTCATAGCCGATCTCCGCCGGGCAGTTCAATTCTTCCTGGCCGCGAACCGCCGCGAAGAAATTCTCCAGGTGCGGCTGGTGATACTTCTTCTCCATCTTCACCGGCAGCTCATAGGCCGGCGGGGCAAGCGTTTCACGGACATCCAGAATCGCGTCCGATTCTTTCTGTTCCTTGGGCTCCTCCTTGGGCTCGATCAGCATCCCGTCCTTAATCCACTGATCCCACTTCGGTGCCGAAGGTTCCGGGTAGACCGCACCGCGATTGGACGACTCTGAAATACTCAGCGTCGCCTGGTCGCCCAAAAAGTTCTCGTAGTACCCGTTCGAGCTGTTGGTCGTCAGCGTCTGGTAATATGCCCGCACCTTGCCCTTTTTTGTTTCGTATTCATAAATCGCCATGACGGTATCGTACCAGTCATGCGTCGCCTTGTCGTAATAATCCGTTCCGCCGTTTGCAATCACCGCCGAAGGCTGCGATTCGAGGAACCAGTTAAAGATATCGATCTGGTGCGAGCCGAGGTCCACAATCGGCCCGCCGCCGAGGCCCTTGTACCACCGCCAGTTCCGGAACTGGTGCATGGAATCAAACCCAAACTTCTTGAGGGTCGCGTCGTCAATCGCGTATCGCTCCGGCCAGCCGAGGTCCGGCCGTGCCGAACGGTTCCACTGGGCGTTGATCGTCGTAATCCTGCCGAGAATCTCCGCTTGCTTTAGCAGCTTATCGTAACAATGGATATACCGCGGATTGCTCCGCCGCTGATGGCCGATCTGCAGCAGCTTTTTGGATTCCCTTGCCGCCAGCACCATTTTCTTCGCCCCTTCGAGCGTATTGGACATTTCCTTCTCGCAGTAGACATGCAGCCCGGCGTTGAGGCAGGCAATCGTATGCTCGGCATGCCAGAAATCCGGCGTCGCCACGATGACCGCATCCAGGTCCTTTTCTGCCGCCAGCATTTCCTTATAGTCGATATAGGGCGTTACATCATGGCGATACTTCTGCAGCATCCGGGTCACCCGCTTTAAATTATACGCTTCCCAGATATCGCACACCGCCTTGAACCGCACACCCGGAATCGGCAGCATCGCGTTCATTAATACCTGCCCCTGCGCTCCAGCACCCAACAGGGCCACATTAACAGGATCAGGATCCGCACCGTACAGTGTTGAATTCGCCAGGAAAAGCCCCGCCGAAATGGCGGCTGTCGATTTGATAAATTCCCGGCGGTCCAGCCCAAACACATTACTCTTGTCCGTGTTCTTCATACTGTTCAATACCCTCTTGAATTTGTGACAAAATAAAATTTACGCCTTATCCAGCGACCAGCAGGGGCGATACTCCCGCCCGATAAGCTGGTTTGCATCTTGTGAATTACGAAACCGCCCTGCCTTGCCGTCGTACTGCAAAAGCCCCGGAATTAACTGTGCAATCGTGCCCAAAAGAACGATCTCCGTCAGCTTCGCCGAAACCTCAAAATTCGAGCAGGCCTCTTTGACCTCGCCTTTGATCGCACGAACCCAGTCCATCCCGTGATTGCTGTCCTCAATTCTCGGCATTGTCTTTTCGGGCAGTTTGTAAGCACGCATTGCCGTTTCCGGAATCAGCCTCGGCATCGCCCCGTGCGAGCCGCAGTACATCTTGCCCTTGTCACCCACGAAAAGTACACCGTTATCCGGCAGCTTCCTCCCCGGCTCCAGTTCCGGCGGCGCAAACGGCTTCATACCGCCGTCATACCAGTACAGGTCCACCGGCGGCATATCCCCTCTCGCCCCGAAGGTATATTTTACCATCGACGCATGGGGATAACTGTCATCGGTCAGGCCATTGCTGTACCCTTCAATCGTTTCCGGTGCTTCCAGGCCCAGCGCCCATACCGGGTGATCGACAATATGACATGCCATATCCCCCAGCGCCCCGGTTCCAAATACCCTTCGCGCTCGCCAGGCAAAGGGAACATACTGAGCACTATAAGGCCTGTTCGGCGCACAACCCAGCCACAGGTCCCAGTTCAGATGTGCCGGCACCGGTTCTCCGGGTTCGATCTCCCGGCCCTGGGGCCAAATGGGACGATCACTCCAGGTATACACTTCACGAACCTTGCCGATCGCACCGTCCCAGATCCATTCATTCGTCAAACGTGCACCCTCCGTGGAATGCCCCTGGTTGCCCATCTGGGTCGCCACACCATATTTCTTTGCTTCCTCGCGAAGTAAACGTACTTCACGGATATTATGCGTCAGCGGCTTTTCACAATACACTGCCTTGTTCATCCGGATTGCCTTTAATGCACAAAACGCATGCATATGGTCCGGCGTCGCAATCAGAACACCATCAATATTCTTCTCTTCTTTATCCAGCATCTTGCGATAATCATAATATCGCTTGACATTGGGAAACTTATTAAGGCTTTCCGCTGCCCGGTGGTCATCCACATCACAAAAAGCGCTGAAATGCACATCGTTTTCGATCATTTTCATGCAACTCCGGCCCCGGCCACCGATACCGATTACAGCGATATTGGGCTTATCATTGGGAGAGGCAGAACCTGTGGCACCAAGAACATGCGAAGGAACAATATGAAAAGCGAACGCGGAAGACGCCGCAACGGCTGAATTCCTTATAAATGACCTTCTTGAAAGATCTTTTTTCATTTCATTCTCCTGCGCAATGCTTTTCGACCAGTTTCTACCCTAAAGAACATTGCCAAAAGTATACTCTACCGGGCTTCGTATCTCAAGCCTTTTATCGCGTTTCCGCTTGTATCTGTTACACGAACACTAACCGCCCAGCCGCCGGATGCCTGGTACACCTTGACCATTAGGGCATTTTCACCCTTGTTCAGGGTAAGATCGACCTTGTCTCCCGCTGAGGTTATTCCCCTTCGGACGTTATTCTCATGGATCATCTCGCCGTTGAGCCAAATTTTCACACCATCATCGCTGTGCACTTCGAGAACGGCCTGCTGTCTGGAAGGAGAAAAAATCATCGTCTTGACATAAGCAGCCCGGTCATTGCCCGGGAAAATCCGCATAAAATTCAGCACGCCAAGCATATTGGGCTCAAAATGCTTCGCCAAAGCCGCATTCCATTCACCATTCGCAGCGTTATTCTCCGGCGGATAGACATGCCCCAGTATCTGATCCGCGGAATCCCCGGCAACCCTGAGATATGGACCGGAAACCATCCAGGCCGTAACGTACGTCTCAATCTTTTCGATCTCGGCAAGAACCTTGCCCGCCTGATCCTTGATACTCTGCCCGACTGCCTCTTTTACAATCCCGCGAAGGTCCGGCTCGATCTGGGAATAATGCATTGTATAAATCTTTTCCGCATTCTGGACCATCGCCAGCGACGCCTCCGCATCCAGGCTGCTGTGTCGATACTTGCGGGCAAACTGGTACCCTTCCCACGTACCCAACTGACCAATCCCGGACAAAATCGCACGCTTTTGCTGATCCTGCGAAGCGATACTCATTGCATCTTCGAACATCGCAATCTTCTCATTCGCCCCGGCCTCGGCAAGCCCGATCTGGTTGATATATCCGCGAAGAGCAAGCGTCTTTTCGGTTGGATCCTGCGCATGCCGTGCCAGTTCCCGCAGTTCGTTAAGCGGCGCAGCATTGGGCCACTGGCTCAGCGCCCGGATACAGGCCACCCGAACCGGATCCGATGAACTCGAAAGCCCCTGGGCCAGGGCCTGGTAGGCTCCCTCATCCGCGATTCCACCAAGGACCCCATACAGCGACTGCTTGTATTTCTCATCGCTTGCTGTCATCAGTGCCTTGCGAACCGGCGCTGACATATCGCCTTTTGCCTTCTTAGCAACAGTCACGGCTGTATTTTCCAACTGCCGTGTCACCGACGTAGAATCTGACTCTTCAATCAAATCAAGAATTCCGGCCATGTCTCCCGGCCCTGCGACATCCGCCAGTGCCTTGGCGGCATCTACGCTCGCTCTGCGGTCCCCTTGGGAAACAATATCCATTAAAAGCCCGGTCGCTTGTGTCATATTCCGACGACTCACAGCAGCGATCAGTTCCTGTTGTATCGCACCCTCTGACTCTTCCAGAAGGTCCATAATTTCCGCATCCGTTCCCGGTGCATGAAAGAATGCAAGGCTCTCACGGGCTTGCTGAGCAACCGCCCCGCTGCCCTCGGCTGCATATTGAGCCATTTGCTCGACATGCTCGGCATCACCCACTTCAGCCAGCGACCGCAGTGCGGCGACCTGAACAACCGGTTCTCCCTCTTGAAGAGCAAACAATACCGCATCCACAGCCGATTTTATATCGCTTTTGCCAATCTCATTGACCAGCAGAACCTGAAGCGCAGGCGAAAGGTCTTCCATCAGTTCCTCAGCGTACTCATCCGCATCTTCAATTTTCAACGTACCGATCAGCGTAATCGCTGTGGCCAGCATCGGGTGGTCCTCATCTTCCAAAATATCCTCAACGATATCCGCCGCCTGGCGGGGATTTGTATTCGCCATCCCGATCAATGCCGCAGACCGATTCTGTATACCAGCCCTGCGGTTTTCATAAAGTTCTTCATAAGCCTCAAATGCCTCTCGATTTTCACCCTTTTTCGCAAGGGCACCTGCAAGTGTCTCATAGGCATGCATCGCATCGGCTCGAACAGAAGGATCCGAAGCTTTGAGATAACCTTCAATTACTTCTTCGGCCTGTTCGGTTGCAATCAGCCCCAGTGCGTGCAGCCCGGCCTTTCGCATGGCAACACTCAAATCGAGCAGCTCTGCGATTTTATCAACCGCCTGCCTGTCGCCGCGTTGTCCAAGTGAACCGATAATCCCAACCTTTGCAGTCTCGCTGACTTTCGAGGACATCAAGGCTTCACGAAGTGCCCGCCCCGCCGAAAGGTCATCAATCGGGGCCAGTGCCAGCCGCGCCATCTCCACCGTCTCCGGGGTTATCAGCATCTTTTCCAGCACCGGCACACAAGCCCCGCTGGACACGTAAAACAATCTGCGGCACACATGCTGCATCGCCGCCGGGCTCGGTTTGGATTCGAGAAATTCGATCAGCCTCCGCTCTGCCTGCCGCGCTGCGGCCGGTTCATTCTGAGCACTTCGCACATATTCATCCAGCAGGTACACCGGCTCTTTTGCCTTGTGATAATCGTAATCGCGAAGCTGGGCCAAAATTACATCCAAAAGGCCCGTATTCGAGTCGCTTGGTGTGGTATCCGCGTCCAGGTCACCCATCGCGAACTGAATCCCCGCAAGGTAATGCTCCAGAACATACGGCGTCCAAAGAACATGGAAATTATGCCCCAGCGAACAGTAGAACACCCGCCCCCTGCCAAAATCACGCACCCAGCTCACCGGCACATCCGGCGCAAAACCAGCCTTCAAATTCACTGGATCGGTCATATCCAGGCTTAGCAGAATCTTTGCGTTATCCCGGAGTTTAAGCTGGCGAACCAGGTAAATCTCATCGCTGAGCTGAAAGGGTTTGCCTTCAAACGCGGCATTGATCGGGTGTGTGGGCTCATCAATCTTAAAGTCCCATGTGCCGCCTGCGCCCCATGGGTGACTGACAAACAATCCGCCCATCATCTCCGCGGCCTCGGGCCAGTTATAAAAATTGTCCGTCGCCGCATGGATGCCGACAATGCCCTTGCCCCCCTTGACAAAATCCATCAGCGCCTTTCGCGCGGACGGATCATCAAAGGTCAGCCGGGTCGTATTGTTAAAGCATACCGCGTCAAATTGTGCCAGGTACTCCGCGTTGAAAACCGACATATCATCGCTGCTGACCGTCGTATATGCCCCGGTTTTTTCCCCGATGATCTCCAGTGCCTTATCGACGTAAGGGATTGACTTATGCTTGTACCCCTGGCAAAGATTAAAGACCAGCATTTTCCGCGGCCTTGCCGGCTTGACCGGGGCTTTATCAGGTGCTGCATTTTGAATTTTTGCCACTTCTTCATCAGTCAAAGAAAAACCGACTGACGAAATGCCGCAAACTATCATAATGATCAACCAGGTAGATATTGATTTCTTCATGGATAAACTCCGATTTCCGGAAAATATTGATTTAAGTTTCATACTTAGAGCCTCTAACAAAAAGAAGAATTCGCTAAATGGTTCCAACAGATTTTAA
>CAYVUI010000092.1:0-18166 GCA_964454745.1 uncultured Pirellulales bacterium
TTCCTACATTATTGGGGCCATAATCCACATTCACGCCCTGTGAACGGTTACAATTTATCCTTCCCCGTCGCGTTTTTCGCCCCGGTGATTGCGGAACAGCAGCCGGACCGGTACTTCCGATATCGGCAGCAAATCACGCAGGCGATTGAGCAGGAACCGGCGGTAATTCTCATCGAAAAGATCCGGACGGTTTACGAACATCAGCAGCGTTACCGGTTTGGTGGCGACTTGCGTGGCATAGTAAATCTTCGGAAAACCCTTATGCTTTCTCGGTACGGACACCTTTTCCTGCGAAATAATCTCGATCGCTTTGTTCAGCCGCCCAGTCGAAATCTCTGTCGTCGCCTGCTTGTACAGTTCCACCGAAAGGTCAAGCACGCTCTGGATGTTCTTACCGTCTTTGGCCGTGGTAAACGCGATCGGAGCGTGCCGCAGCCCCGGCAGCATCGCCGTAAGGTACTCCCCGAAATCATCCGTGTTCGCCCGGTCCTCGACCAGGTCCCATTTGTTAATCACGATAATGCACGGCTTGTGCTCATCGCTGATAAACTTCGCCAGCTTTTTGTCCACCTGTGAGATATCCAGCGTCGCGTCAATCAAAAACAGTACGATATCCGCCCGCCGGATGCTCTTTGTCGCACGGGTATAACTGTAAAACTCGATACTGTCCTGGCGGATTTTCGACTTCTTTCGCACGCCCGCGGTATCGATCGCCACAAACGTCTGTCCGTCCTTCTCGAACCGTACATCCACCGCGTCCCGGGTCGTGCCCGGCACCTCGCTGACGATCACCCGGTCCTCCCCGGCAATCGCATTAATAAAGGTGCTCTTGCCCGCGTTTCGCTTGCCGACCAAGGCCAGTTTCATGACCTCGGCCTTGTACTCCTCCTCGGGCAGGTGATCGATGGCCTCGACGATCCGCTCGATCAGCACCTTCTTATTCAGATGATTCTTCGCCGAGATGCAGAGCGGCTCGCCAAAACCCAGCCGCGTAAACTCGCCGGATAAGCCGAAAAGCTGCGACGAATCCGCCTTATTCGCTACCGGCAGCACATTCAGGTCGTTTTTCCTCAGTAGCCGCGCGATCGTTTTATCCAACACCGTGATCCCCTCGCGGATATCCACCACGAACACCACCAGGTCCGCCGTCTCGATGGCCTTGTGGATCTGCCCCTCGATGTGGTCCGACAGTGCATCGGAATCCACGATACCATACCCGCCGGTATCGATCAGCTCGAAGTATCGTCCCCCCGCCTCGATCAGCGTCGAAATCCGGTCGCGCGTGACCCCCGCCGTCGGCTCGACGATACTGATCATCTCGCCGGCAAGGGCGTTGAGTAAACTGCTTTTGCCCACGTTCGGGCGTCCTACAATTGCGACTTTTGGGAGCGCCATCTGATTGGCCTGCCTTTCTACTTCTCGTCGGGATCCGTCAGTTTCATAATCACGAATCCGTGCATACTGTCCATGTTTGGTCCCTTTTTGCCCTGCCGGGTAAAGATCACCAGCCGGTCATAATCGGGGAGATAATACACCTTGCTCATCGTATAACTAAGGTACAATCCGTCAGGAAGGTAATAATCCACCTCGGCGGGCACACCCTGAACCACCGGCATATCCGCCTGTCCGGTTTCTTCGTTCCACTGGGCCGCACTGTCACCGCCCTTGCGGACGAATTCACCAAATGCCTCGAGGGCAAATCCGTTCGGGGCCGGGGCTTTGACGCGAATTCCCGCCGCCGGGTACTCAAATACGCCGGAGTTCAGCTTGAGCTCAATGGCCTTTTTGCCCGCCATTTTCGAGCCAAACACCCGAAGCGGCCCCCAGTTGGAGTATTCATTGAGCCGAAACTCGCCAATCGTCGCCCCTTGCTTATTTAAATGGATACTGATCAGCTTCGATTCCCGGCACTCACCGCCCTTATCCTGGGCGATCCACATGACATTGTCGCCCACCGCCAAAAGCTCAAACCGCTGCTCGCAGAATGTCGCCGCACGCATCTGAAAAGCCAGGACGCCAAAAAGCACAACAAGCATTACAATCATGATCCGTTTCATATTCTTTCCCTTCCGTAAGAAATCCTAACACTTTTCCTTCGTGACCGCCCGGCGCTCCATCTCGAGCAACCGTCCCTTAATTTCCCGACCGCCCCGCTCGCCTTTCATATAGTTACCGATCTTCCCATCCGACCGAACCACCCTGTGGCACGGCACCACAATCGGCACCGGATTGGCCGCCATAATACTCCCGACCGCCCGCGCGGCTTTGGGATGGCCGCACCTGCGGGCTAAATCACCGTAACTAATTGTTTCACCATACTTTATCTCTCTAAGGGCCGCCAGCACCTTCCCGGCCATACCCTTTTTAGGCCCCGCGTCTACCCTCATATCGCCAAAATCCACCTTTTGACCCGAAAGATAGTCGCAAATCTTTCCGACCAGCTCCTCTTCCAGCCCATTATCTTCCAATAACTCAAAACCATCTTGCCTATTTTGCCCAGACGACACAACCCCTACTCTTGCAAGCAGGTCTTCCCGGACCCCGGACTTCGATTCACAAAACGCGCACACTCCAATGAGCCCGTTTGGGCCTGTGACAATCCCAAACCAGCGTCCATGGGTCTTAAATGTCCTGTAATGATACTTTTCCACGTCGCTAAATACCTTATATACCGCATTTTCTCTTTCCGGACAGATTCTACGATATAATTTCACAAATTCAATGTGAGAAAACAGCAATTTATTTGACTCGGGAGTGATTTTATGATAAAAAGTTGAATTTTCTATAATCGCAGGTATTCTGCGCCCGGTAACAGGTTTTTTTGAACGAAACGGCGGGATTATGTCGCTTGATGAACTGAGAAAACAGATCGATACCATTGACTCGAAGCTGGTCGAGCTGCTCAACGAGCGCGCCCGTGTCGTCGTCGAGGTCGGAAAGGTAAAAGGCAAGACCGACAAGGCCATTTACGCCCCCGCACGCGAAAAAGTCGTACTCGAGAAGATTATCCGCGAAAACAAGGGCCCCCTGCCCGACAAAACACTCACCGCCATCTGGCGAGAGCTCATGAGCGGCTCCTTTTTCCTGGAACGGCCGCTTAGAATCGCCTATCTGGGCCCCCAGGGCAGCTTTTCGCACTGCGCCTCCATGCTCAAATTCGGCCAGAGCGTCGAATACGAGGCCGTCGCGGATATCACCTCAATCTTCTCCGAGGTCAGCAAGGGCCACAGCGACCTGGGTGTCGTGCCCATCCAGAACTCCTCCGGCGGCGGAATCGGCGAGACCATGGACGCATTCATCGGCTCGGACGTCATGATCTGCGCGGAAGTGTACATGGCGATCCACCACAACCTGCTGGCCAACTGCTCGCTGGATAAAATAGACAAAATTTACTCCAAGCCCGAGGTCTTCGCCCAGTGCCGCAAGTGGCTAAGCTCCACCTTCGAAGAGGCCAAGACCATAGCCGTCGCCTCGACGGCCCGGGCCGCCCAGATGGCCTTCGAGGAACCCAATACCGCGGCGATCGGCTCACGCCTGGCCGCCGAACTCTACGGCCTCAAGATCATCTGCGAAAACATCGAGGATATTGCCAACAATGTCACTCGATTTCTCATCATCAGCAAAAACGACGCCCGGCCCACCGGCGAAGATAAAACCGCCGTCCTGTTCAGCACCTCGCACAAAGTCGGTGCCCTCGTCGACGTACTCGAAGTCTTCCGCCGCTACGGACTGAACTTCTCGAGCATCGAATCCCGCCCGTCCCGTAAACGCGAGTGGGAGTTCTACTTCTTTGCCGACGTCGAATGCCACCGCGAATCCGAAGATATGCAAAAAGCGCTCGACGCCGCCCGGAACCACTGCATGCAGCTTTCGGTCCTGGGCAGCTTCCCGAAAAGCACAGATGTTCTTTAAAAGAAAATAACGAAAGGTAGATCATGAGAAAGCCCTTTATCGCAGGAAACTGGAAAATGAATATGGACAAGGCCTCCGCGGCGCAGCTCGCCTCGGGCCTGGCCGCCAACCTCAAAGGCTATGACAAAACCGATGCGGCCGTTTGCCCGCCGTTTGTCTACCTCCAGACCGTCGCCGAGGCACTGGCCGGTTCCAATATCGCACTCGGTGCCCAGAACATGTACTTCGAGGAAAAAGGCGCTTTCACCGGCGAAACCAGCCCCATGATGCTCAAGGACCTCTGCTGCACCTACGCTATCCTCGGCCACTCCGAACGCCGGCATGTTATGGGCGAAACCAACGAAATGATTAACAAAAAGGTTCACAAGGCCCTCGAATCCGGCATTAAGCCCATCCTGTGTGTCGGTGAACTGCTCGAAGAACGCGAAGCAAACAAAACCGACGCTGTCGTGACCGAACAGACCGAAAAAGGCCTCGCGGGCATTACCGCCGAGCAGATGAAAGAGGTTACCATCGCCTACGAACCCGTATGGGCGATTGGCACCGGCAAAACCGCTACACCCGACCAGGCACAGGAAGTACACGCCATGATCCGGGCCCTGCTGGCGAAGATGTACGATCAGAACGTAGCCGACCAGACCCGCATCCAGTACGGCGGCTCGGCCAAGCCGGCTAACTGTAAAGAGCTCATGGCCCAGGCCGACGTTGACGGGCTGCTTGTCGGCGGTGCGAGCCTCAAGGTAGACGACTTTACCGCAATGCTCAAATTCCAGGACTAACATCCACATTTAGAGAGGATAGATATGATTGTTCCGATACTGGCAAAAATTCCGATCATTATGCACTTTATCGCGGTCATCTGGTTCATCCTTGCCGTGGCACTGATCCTGCTCGTCCTGCTCCAGAAGGGGCGCGGCGGCGGGCTCGGCGCAGCCATCGGCGGCGGCATGGCACAGAGCCTGCTCGGAAGCAAAACCGGGGATTTCCTGACATGGGTGACCATCTGCGTGTGCATACTCTTTTTGAGTATCGCCGTGCTGATGGCCAAGTATTACAAGCCCGTTACGCCAAGGCTCATGGGCCCTGCGCAGACACAGTCCGCGCCGGAGGTCATGCCCGCTGAGGGCCAGGAGGCCGCCGAGGCCGCCCCGATGCCCGACGCGCAGCCCGAGCTGCCCGCTCCGCCGGCACCGGAAATGCCCGAGGCACCCGAGACCGAGCCCCAGCAGGACGCACAGACACAGTAAATCACCGCAAAACATGCGGACGGTTCCGCACAAAGAGCCCAAAGGGCCCGGG
Organism: uncultured Pirellulales bacterium; assembly: GCA_964454745.1. Lineage (GTDB taxonomy): Bacteria > Planctomycetota > Phycisphaerae > Sedimentisphaerales > Anaerohalosphaeraceae > CAYVUI01. The sequence continues at coordinate 5,212 of CAYVUI010000092.1, forward strand.
AGAAATCTATGCTGCGAAGTATGACAGGATTCGGAGAAGCAAGCGGTCAGAGCGAAGGCATCCACTATGTCGTGGAAGTCAAAACCGTCAACAACCGCTACCTCAAAACCTCTCTGCGCCTGACTGACACGATTGCCTTTTGCGAAGAAGATATCGAGCGGACAATCCGCAGCCAGATTTCCCGCGGAACGGTGAACCTGACGGTCCGCATGCAGAATATCTCCGGCCCGGCACTGTTCGACGTCGATGAAAACGCGCTCAATCACTACCTGCTCAAGGTCCGCCACGCCAACCGCGGCCACCAGGAAAACCAACCGGTTAACCCGGCAGACCTGCTGAGCCTGCCCGGCGTGATCGTGCCCGTACTGCCCGATCCCGATCAGGAAGAGCGGATTCGTCAAACCGTTATCTCATATACAGAAACCGCACTCGAGAAACTCAAAGACATGCGGCTGCGTGAAGGCGAAAACCTCCGAGACGACCTGCTCTCGCAGTTGGAAGTGATTGAGCAAAAGTTAAAGACGATTCGCACCAAGAGCCCGCAGGTTGTCCAGGAATACCATGAAAAACTCGCCAAACGTGTCGATGAACTGCTCGCCGGAGCCAAGCTCAAGCTCGATGCCGATACCCTGGCCCGTGAGGTCGCCATCTTTGCCGACCGCAGCGACATCGCCGAGGAACTGACCCGCCTTGAATCGCATCTTGGCCAGTTTCGCAATTGCTGCAAAAAACAGGACAACGCAGGCCGGCGGCTGGACTTTATCTCGCAGGAAATGCTCCGCGAGGCCAATACCATCGGCAGCAAGGCAAGCGATAGCGAAATTTGCGCCTTGGTCATCGATATCAAGTGTGCCATCGATCGCATTAAGGAGCAGGTCCAGAACGTGGAATAGGAAAACAGTATGGACAAAAACAAGGACAAAAAAGTCGTCGTAGTCAGCGGGCCCTCCGGGGTCGGCAAGTCCACGATCTGCCGAAAAGTCGTCAAGCAGACCCAGACCCACCTCTGCGTCTCGATGACCTCCCGTCCCAAATCCGCAAAGGAGATCGACGGGCAGGATTACCACTTTGTCAGCAGGGACGATTTCCAGAAGCGCATCAATAATAACGAATTCGTCGAGTATGCCCAGGTGTTCGGCAATTTCTACGGAACCCCCGTCTCCGAACTCGAGCAGGCAATCGCGCAGAATAAAACCCCGATCCTTGAGATCGACGTACAGGGCGGTATGAGTGTGAAACGCCTCTACCCTGACGCGGTCATGGTCTTTATCCTGCCGCCCACGCAGACGGATCTGGCCGAGAGGATGAACGGACGAGGACGCGGGGAAGACGACGCAACCGCTCGCAAACGACTGGACCAGGCCGGGCAGGAAACCGCGCTGGCATGGCAGCATTACGACCACATGGTCATTAATGACGACCTCGAACAGGCCGTCAGCGAAGTGACACAGATCATTCACGAAACCACGGGAGACTAATTCATGATTGAAAATCTCAAAAGTACCGACATCATCAACAAGGTCGGCGGACGATTCAAACTTTCAGCCCTCATCCAGAAACGCATGCTCGAGATCATGCAGGGCTCTCGCCCCCTGATCGAAGACACTGAGGGCATGACCGTAATGGAAATCGTCGTCCAGGAGATCGCCGATGACAAGATTGAGCTGGACTTCACGCCCGAAGAGCCGGAAAAACCCATGCTCTAAGGCAAAACCATGACCCAGAACCAGTCATCACTGTCGGGGAAAAACATTCTGCTCGGTGTCAGCGCCGGGGTGGCGGCATACAAGGCCGTAGACCTGGCCAGCCGGCTGACCAAAACCGGTGCGGCCGTTCGAACCGTGCTGACCGAAAACACCCTGCGGTTTGTCACCGCCCTTAGCTTTGAGTCCGTCACGCGCCAGCCCGCGCTGGTCGATATGTGGAAAGCACCCGAGGACTACCGCTTCGGGCACATCTGCCTGGCCCATGTCTCCGAAATCGTTGTCGTTGCGCCCGCGACCGCGGATCTGATCGCCAAAATGGCCCACGGCATCTGCGACGACCTGCTGACCACGACCCTGTGCACCTGCGCAGACCGGCCCACCCTGATCGCCCCGGCCATGAACACCCGCATGTATAACAGCCCCGCCGTGCAGGAAAACCTCGCGATCCTCAAAAAACGCGGCATACAGACCCTCGGCCCCGAATCCGGACACCTCGCCTGCGGTGACGAAGGCCTCGGCCGCATGTCCGAACCTGCCGACATCCTCGCGCAACTCGAAACCATCGCACATCAATTGTAAGAGCCGATATGCGTATCCTCATTACAGCCGGACCCACACGTGAATACATCGACCCGGTCCGCTACCTCTCCAACGCCTCCAGCGGGAAAATGGGATATGCCCTCGCCGCCGCCGCGAAGAAAAACGGCCACCAGGTCACCCTCATCTCCGGGCCCGTCGCCTGCCGGGCGCCCAAAGAGGTCGAGATGGTCTGGGTCGTATCCGCCAAAGAGATGTTCGCCGCCGTAAAAGAGCATTTTCCCAAATGCGATGCACTGGTCATGGCGGCCGCCGTCGCGGACTATACCCCCAGTGCCCCTGCGAAAACCAAGATCAAAAAATCCGATCTGAGCCTCCAGGCACTCGAACTGATCCCCACCGCCGATATCCTCCAATGGGCAGGCCAAAACAAAAGCAGTCAGATCGTAACCGGCTTTGCACTCGAGGATACCCACCCCCGCCAAAATGCCCAAAAGAAACTGACCGAAAAACACCTCGACATGATTGTCCTCAATTCCCCCTCCGCCATAGCCGCCGACCACTCGCAGATCGCAATCCTGACCGCCCCCGATACCTGGCGTGAATACAAACCCGCTTCAAAGTCCGCCAACGCCCGGCGTATTATCACCCAGCTCGAAAAAATCGAGTCAGGCAGCTAATGAACAACTAATCCTCGAATAAATCGTACACCGCTTCATGTTCAAGCCCAAGTTCCGCCTCGACCTCGCGCACACTCGAACAGGCCAAAACACGCTCGGCCACCTTGCGGCATTCAGCCATATCCAAACCGGAAATGAACTTCTGGATTCGCGGCGTCGAACCGGGGTCCATGCTCAAAACCGTAATCCCGATCCCCAGCAGAAACGGGATGTACTCCGTCTGCCCGGCCATATCGCCGCACAGTGAAAGCTCCCGCCCGTACTGACCGCATGCCTGCGCGATCTGCGAAAGCGAGCGAAGCACTGCCGGGTGATGCGGAATATAAAAACTCTCCACGTTCTCATTGGTCCGATCCACGCCCAGCATGAACTGGATAAAATCGTTGGTCCCGATCGAGAAAAAGTCCACATGCCGCGCATAAACATCCAGCATCGGCACCACCGAAGGAATCTCGATCATCATCCCCACCATCGGCGAATCATTAAACGCCGCCCCCTCGTCGGCCAGCTCCCGGCTGCACTGGGTCACCACTTCATACGCCTCGCAAAACTCATCCGGCGACGAGATCATCGGGAACATAATCCGCAAATCCCCGCCCAGGCCCGCACGCAGCATCGCCCGGATCTGCTCGGAAAAGACCTCCTTGTTCTGCAGTGAAAACCGGATACTCCGCAGCCCGAGGCTCGGATTCTGTTCGTAGGCGTTCTGGAAGTAACTGAGCACCTTGTCCCCACCGATATCCAGCGTGCGAAACACCACTGGCCGGCCCGGCATCGCCTGGACCAGCTTGCGGTACGTCGTATACTGCTCATTCTCCGACGGAAAATCATTGCGGATCACGAATGGAAACTCCGTGCGGTAGAGCCCGATCCCCTCGGACTTCATCCGCTCGGCCAGCTCGAGGTCACTGACCAGGTTGATATTCGCACGCAAAATCACACGCTCACCGTCCTTGGTAAACGTCTGGTCTTTTACGTCCGGCTCGTGCCCCATCGACTGCTCGATCTGTTTGTTCCGAGCCTGGACCTTCTCCACGATTGACTGCTCCGGGGCGGTATACACATACCCCGTATGCCCATCCACCAGCATCGGCGTATCGTTGGGGATCTCCATCAGCTCAGGCTTGTTCGCGATCACCATCGGAATCTGCAAAGACCGGGCCAAAATCGACAAATGGCTCGTTACCCCGCCGCTGACCAATACAATCCCCCGCGCTTCCTCCGACGAAAGCCGAAGCAGGTCCGACGGGAATAAATCCCGCGCGATCAGCACCTTGTTATTGTAATCCGCGATGCTCTCGACCTCCCGGATCAAATTACCCACCAACCGGACCGTCAAATCCTCCACGTCCTTGACCTTCTCGCGGATGTACGCATTCTTGCTCGACGAAAAGATACTGATATACTCACTGGCAATCTTCAAAACCGCCTCCGGCGGATTCTCCCCCTCGTCGATCAGCCGCTCCATCGCACCGATAAACTCGTGGTCCTTGAGGATCATCAAATGCGAAGCAAAAATTAAACTCGCCGCGTCGCTGAGCTTTTCTTCGATCTGGTGCTGCAGAATCTCGAGTTGCTTTCGCGTCATCTCCAGCGCCGCGTGAAAATCCTCATTGCTGTACTTGCGGGTATAGTGCCGCTGGACCAGGTACGCAAACGTCTTTTCCTTGTCGACCACCCGCGCCCCGGCATACGCAAACCCCCCGGATGCAATCCGGCCGTGAATGAATTTCAAATCCTCAGAAATACCTTTGCTTGGGGATACCTGCGGCGCCTGCGGCAGATGGATCGTCATCAAAAACTTCGCGTTTTCGATAATATTCGCCAACTGCGACGCCACCGCCTTGCACGCCAAAAGCTCATTTTCCGCGAACTCCATCCGCTCCTTGCGCTGGAGAACCAAAACCCCGATCCGTTGAATCCCCCTCGTGATCGGCACTGCCAGAAATGTCTCGTAATCCTCCTCCTGCAAACCGGAAAAGAACTTGTAATTCGGGTGCGTGCTCGCGTTGCAGACATAAATCGGGCGAAGCTCCTTGAGTGCCAGCCCCGTGAGCCCCTCGCCCAAATCCAGCGAAATCTTGCCTACAGACGCGGTATTGAGCCCCGTGGTCGCTTTGAGCACCAACCGCTGCTCATCATCGTCATAAATATAGATCGAACAGACCTCCGTGGCCAGGTGATCGGCGACCATCTCCACGGTCCGCTGCATGAAATTCTCAACACTGATACTGTCCCTGAACAGGTGGTTCAGTTCGTTGATGTCACATATCAGCTTAATGTGATCCATATCGATCTCGAACGCGGCACCTTCAAAAAAACGGCAGTTTCGAGCCCAAAACCTATCTGCCGTCGAGCCTGGTCAATTCATTCGTCTGGATTCCTACGCAAAATCCCCAGGCCTCGGTTTCTATAATATAGCAAAATATCCAAAAAAACCAGAATTCCGTTAAGAATATATAACCACAATACCGGGTCCGGATTAGACAGTAATTTATACGTCACCCCGCAGACATACCCTATCCAGATAATCCACAAAAACAGCACGCTCTTGCCCGCCGTGCTGCGGCTCTTGAGGCTCTTGTAGATACTCACCGGCCACGCCGCGCCAAAGCACAGCAGCATCACCGTCTCAAATACCGCTGCGACCGTCAAAACGCACCCCTAATCCCTAATCCCAAGGTCCGTCTTGCTGAGAATCCGGTCAAACACATGCCCCGCACCCTCGATGTTCTCCCGTGCGCCCTGCTCGCGGTCGATCACACACACGATTTTACTGACCTTCGCCCCGGCCTCGGTAATGATTTTCGCCGCTTCGAGCACCTGCCCGCCCGTCGTCGCGATATCCTCGACCAGCAGCACCACGTCCCCTTCTTTGAGCACACCTTCGACCATCTTGCCCGTGCCGTAGCCCTTCTTGCTGTTGCGCACGATGATCCAGTTCTTACCGCTCACGATCGCCGTTGCCGCCGCCAGCGCAACCCCGCCAAGCTCCGCGCCCGCGATCAGCGTCACATCCTCGGTAATATGCCCCGCAAATTCCGCCCCCAGGGCCTGCAAAATATCCGGACACGTCTCGAAAAGGTACTTATCCAGGTAATACTTGCTCTTCTTGCCGCTGCGAAGGGTAAAATCACCCTCCAGGTACGCCGTTTCCTTAATTCTGCCGATCAGTGTCTCACGATCCATCTTGTTCTCCATTCTAAATTCAGTTTACAATACGCCCCCCGGCTTACTTCCGGGCCCAGCCCTTTCTTTTCGCCTGCTGATACAACTGGGCCAACTGGCTCGGTGTTACGATCACATAATCCTCCGGCAGATCATCCACCGCCTTTTGCAACTGCTCCAGGCTGCCGAACGTCCACGCGTGGATCATCAGATTCACAAACGCCGGCCTCTGCTCCCCGACATTTTGCACCACATCCCGCACAAACCCATCGCGCCCGCCGCCCCAGCCGATCAGCGACCGGAACACCGGCATCCCGTCCAGCATGTACGTCTTGTTCTCATACCCGCTGATGCCGCCAGGGCTGCCCATATCCGCAAAGAACGAATGCATAAACCCAAGCCTCTCAATATACCGGCTCAAAAACTCATCCCCGCCCGATACCGTCCGCATCGTCCCCATATCCATCTTCTTCATGTACATCCCCGTCCAGTCCAGGAACTCGCGGTACACCCGCTGACGGTCTCCGAACCGAATCGCAAAATCCTCCGGCCGGATATACCCGATCCCCGAAACATCCGCGATAAACTCCGTACCCTCGGGCGCATGCTCATAATACCACTGGGCAATCCCCGGCTGAAGGTCCACAATCGGCGGCCCCATCCCGAACGAAAGCGGAAACTCGCCCAGCCCGTCACTCTGGAAATAATCCAGGAAAAACTTCCGCCATGTATTCTGATTATCCCCATCCGAATACACCAGGGCCGCGTATACCTTGTCCTTCTCCAGCTTCGGCGGTTGCTTTGCCATCGGCTGGTCCAGCTTCGCCAGCCCCACACCGCTGGTAATCGGAACATTCGACAGCCGGTCCGTACACACCAGGATCTTCCCATAGCTGCCGCAAAAACTCGTGCCGCCCACCTCGCCAAGGCCGATCCCCTCGCCGCCGCTGCAAAAACCAAGCATCCCCACGTTCGCCGGCATCTGCGAGAAAATATCCGACATCACCGTCATCTCCTTGACCGGGTCGGCCCCCGCCAGCATCCCGTCCCTGGGCCCGGCGATCCAGAACACGATCCCCTTCCACTGGATATCATATGAAAACGCACCCATCTCCATCCACCCCGGATGCACCATATCGCACACATGATGGTTCAGCTCGCCGCGGTACTTCTCCCATACCCAGCGCATCCCCTCGTGGTACGTATCAAACCGGCCCCGCAAATCCGCCTTCACCCTGAGCCCAAGCTCCCGGGCCAGCTTCGCGTCACACAAAATCAAATCCTCGCACGACGCCACATTCACCGCCAGTACATCCCCGCGGTACAGCTTTTCATCCCAGACAACCGCACCCCTGTACGCCCCCGCGAACTGCCCAAACAAGCCCTTCCAGTCCGTCACTTCCCGCGTCTTCTTGATGTACCCCTTCTTCACGTGCCAGTTGAGCCAGAAGCGATCCTCCGGGTTAAAAATCAACCAGATATTCCCCGCATCCCGCGCCGTCAATCCCTGCAGACAGCTTAGCGCAATCCGCTCACTTCGCCCAAGCCGCCGCACATCCACCACCAGCACCTCGTCAGCAATCCGCTCAGTCCGCGGCAAAAACGTATCCCCCCAGCTCCGCTTGCCGCTGACAATCTCGATCCCTCTGGCCAGCGGATCCGGAATCACCTTCTTATCCAGCCGTGCAAATACCGCCCCCCGCTGCCCGTCGCCAATCGCCCCCATCTGGGCGAGTGCCCACGCCGTCCCGCGGCCAATCAACTGCCGAAGGTAATAATCATCCCGCTCTTCAAGGTAATACCCGTACTGCCCCATCCACACATCACAAGCTCCCTGGAACATCTCGCACTTATGCCGGATCAATGCAACTGCCGGCTTCGGCTCGCCCTGGGCTGTCTTGGTCATAATCAGCGGAATGATTTCATCCTCTTTCGGAAAGCTTCGTGTATTAAGCCACTGCAACTGCCGCGACCGCGCCGGCAGCATCCCCGCGTGAATCCCCAGCGGATTATCCGCAGCCAGCTCCACTGCTTTATCATCCGAAACCGAACTGCCGAAATCGCCGCTGCCGAACCCCTTCTCGTCATGGTGCAGGTAATTGACGTGCCCCATATCCTTCCAGTGCCCGTTCACATATTCCGCCGGATGGCAAAACGGAATCCCGTTCATCAAAAGCCCGCCTCCGCGCTCGCGAAACGCCCGCAGATTCTCCGCGACATTTACAGGAAACGCGTTGCCGTACGGAACCGCCAGCAGCTTGTATTTGTCGTAATTAAAAACCGCCGGGTCCGCCACCTCGGCCGCGGTAAGCTCTACTGCCGCAATCCCCGCCTCGGCAAGAATCGGCTTAACCCGCCCGGGCGTCAGGCTAAGCTGCCCGGCAAACACACCCAGCTCCGGCTCGACCAGGACCGCCACGTGCACCTTCTCGACAATCATCCGCTCCATCGCGTGCAGATTCCCAATGCCCGCAAAACAAAGCAGCCCCGCCAGGACTAAAAATACCCAACCGCGCAAAAATTGAGACGAATTATGCATTGCATTTCTCCATTAACTTAACGGTTACCCGTCATTACACTGAAAGTTTTACCGTTCGCTTGAGTGCCTTGCGGTACCTGCGTCGGATCGGTTTGACCTGCTCCTCGATAAACTCATCCACCTGCTGCGGACATCGCCCGATGTAATCCTTAGGGTTGAGCACCTTGCTGAAATTTACACCCGAAAATTCATGTTCGCGCCCGAGCCGCTCGATCAAATCATTATCCTTCCCAAACTTCTTGACCTGTTCGCCCGCCTGGTGGCTCAGTACCCGGATGCGTTCATGCAGAACCTGCCGGTCCCCGCCCTGCTTGACGGCTTCCATCATAATATTCTCGGTCGCCATAAACGGCAGCTCCTGCTCGATCCGTTTCGCGATCACCTTCGGGTACACCACCAGCCCCTCGGTCACGTTAATCAAAATCTCCAGGATTCCGTCCACCGCCAGAAACGCCTCCGCCAGCACGACCCGCCGGTTCGACGAATCATCCAGCGTCCGCTCGAACCACTGCTCCGACGCCGTCATCCCCGGGCTCGATGCCAAAGACAGCACCAGCCGCGACAGACCCGTCACCCGCTCACAACGCATCGGGTTGCGCTTATACGCCATCGCCGACGAACCAATCTGCGACTTGGCAAACGGCTCTTCCATTTCCTTTAAATTCGCCAGCAGCCGGATATCATTGGCAAACTTGTGCCCGCTCTGGGCGATCCCCGCCAGCGCGTCAATCACCTTCATATCGATCTTACGCGGATACGTCTGCCCGGTCACCGCGCACCGCTGCGAAAAGCCAAACGCCCCGGCCACCATCTCGTCGAGCTTCTTTACCTTGTCATGGTCACCGTTGAACAGTTTCAAAAACGACGCCTGCGTCCCCGTTGTACCCTTGACGCCGCGAAACGCAAGTGTCTCGATACGGTACTCCAGCTCCGCCAGGTCCATCGCGAAATCATACGCCCACAAGCACGCCCGCTTGCCCACCGTCGTAAGCTGCGCCGGCTGGTAATGCGTAAATCCAAGGCACGGCATTTTGCGGTATTCTTTTGCGAACCGGCCCAGTTGATCGATCACGCACGCCAGCTTGCCCGCCAAAAGCTCCATCCCTTCGCGCAGGATAATCAAATCCGTGTTGTCGCCCACATAACAGCTCGTCGCCCCAAGGTGAATAATCCCCCTTGCCTCCGGCGCCGCATCGCCAAACGTATGCACATGCGCCATTACATCATGGCGAAACTGCTTTTCGTACCGCTTGGCCCGCGCAAAGTCGATCGCCTCGAGGTTCGCCTCCATCTGTTCCAACTGGGCATCGGTGATTTCAAGTCCGAGTTTCTTCTCCGCTTTCGCCAGTTCCAGCCACAGCCGCCGCCATGTACTGAATTTTTTCAGCGGCCCAAACAGTGCCGACATCTCATGTGACGCGTTCCGCTCGACCAGCGGACTGGCATACAATTCATACTTCCTGGTTTTTTTCATAAACGTCCCGTACAAGTAAATTCAGTTCGTCAATATCCCCGCTGCTAAGGGTTACCGTACCCGCCTTAGCCGTTTCTGCGATTTGTCCCTTCTTTCGCGCGCCGCAGATTGCCGAGGTCACGCCCTCATCACGAAGGGCCCATGCAATCGCAAGCTGCGCAATCGTTAAGCCGTTCCGTTCGGCAATTGGCCCAATCTGTTCCACGAATGCCAGGTTGTTTGACAGCCGAGGCTCTGCAAACAGCGGGTGCTTGTGCCGTACGTCGCCTTCGTCAAGCTGCTCCATCCGCTGCTTGCTGAACTTGCCCGTCAAAAGCCCCATCTGGATCGGCCCGTAACAGACAATGCCCACGTTCGTCTCTTTGCAGTGCGGCAAAAGCGCATCCTCGATCTCCGGGCGCAGCATGCTGTACGGCGGTTGAAGAGAGCTGACCGGCCCCATCGCCTGGCACCGCTTGATCTGGTCGACTGAAAAATTCGATACCCCCACATACCGAACCTTGCCCTGCTTTTGCAGCGTCAGCATCGCCTCCCACGCCTCCGCGATCTTCTCATCCGGGTCCGGGTGATGTATCTGGTACAAATCAATCACATCCACACCCAAACGTTTGAGACTGTCATCACACTCCTGCATAATACTCTCACCGTCCAGGCAGTTTTTCTTCTCGCGCTTGTCGTTCCACCGCAGTCCGCACTTGGTCGCCACGATTGGCTTTTCCTTCATCCCCTTTAGCGCACGGCCCACGACCACCTCCGAATGTCCGCACCCGTAAATCGGTGCCGTGTCCAGCCAGTTGACTCCCACGTCCATCGCCTCATGGATCGTCGCGATTGAATCCTCGTCATCCTGCGGCCCCCAGCCAAACTCCCACGGCCCGCCAATCGCCCAGCAGCCGAGACCTACCACTGTCAGTTCCAAATCGCTGTTACCCAGTTTCCGCAGCTTCATATCAAAGCCCCCTTCTATAAAAAAAAATTAACCCCAGTTCGAGCCCGGATACAACGCGTTGAGCGAAAGCGAAATCATCGGACCCGCGATAAAATCAAACATATTCCACGCCAGAAAAATCCCTAAAAATCTCGCCCACGGCTGAAGCGTTAGCTCCCGGTACCGGCGGGCCATATCCTCCGGCAAAACCAGTGCCACCCATCCCGTTCCGTCCAAAGGCGGAACCGGCAAAAGATTAAACGCCAGCAGCAGTACATTAAGCGAAAACAAAATACTCACAAAAATCGCCGCACCCTTAATCAACCCTTCCTGCTCGGTGGCGACAATGGAAGAGAAATCAACACTGTCCGGCTGATAGAAAAAGCCCGTTGCAATGCCGACGTGAATCAAAATCCCCGCCAGTACCGCCAGCAGCAAATTCGCCGCCGGACCGGAGACCGCCATCCACGCTTCCTTGCGCGGATACCGCTCCGCCCACGCCGGGTCATACGGCGCACTGCCCCAGCCGATCATCCATCCGCCAAAGGCAAACGACAAGAGCGGAACAATCACCATTCCGAACGGCTCATGGCGAATATGCGCCATCGGGTGCAGGCTCATCTGCCCGTGATAAAACGCCGTCGGGTCCCCCAGTCGAAAACCCGCCCACGAATGAGCCGCCTCGTGACAGCTCACCGAGATCACAAAAACGATATACCATGCAAATCCTAATATCAGTGTATCCTGGCCGGACAAATCCATTACCACCCCTTTGGAGAAAGCATATCAGATACCGGCATCTGCCACCATGAACGATCACGCAAATACTGCTTCATCCACATCGCCGCGTTCACCCCGTCGCCGACCGCCGTTACAAGCTGCATCGCCGCACCCACCCGGCAGTCCCCCGCCACGAACACACCCGGCACCGACGTCCGCAGGTACGCGCATTCGCACTTGATAAACCCGGCATCCGTCAGCTCGACAAAGCCCTTCAAAAATTCGGTATTCGGCACCATCCCCACAAAAATGAACACGCCGTCACAATCCTCGGCATGCTCCTCGCCGGTCTTAACGTCTTTCAGGATCGCACGCTCAACCTTGCCCTCGCCCTCGATCGCCGTCACCGTCGAACTCAGCGCAAGGCGGATATTGCCCCCCTCTTTGTTCACCTCGTTCATCAATTCCTCGACCAGTACCTGCGTCGCCCGGAACTCATCCCGCCGGTGTACCATCACCACCTCCGACGCGAACTTCGCCAAATGCAGCGTATCCTCCACCGCCGTGTTCCCGCCCCCGACACTGACGACCTTCTTATCCCGGAAAAACGCCGCGTCACACGTCCCGCAGTAACTGACCCCCGCCCCTGCATTGCGAAACTCCTCCTCGCCCGGAACCCCCAAATGCCGATACGCACTGCCCGGTGTGAGAATCACGACCTTGCCTTCGTATACATCGTCATCGCAATGTACGAGAATATTTCCGTCATCCTTGCGCTCCATCTTCGTTACTTCCGCGCTGGTCTTGACCTCCCCGCCAAACTCGGTCACCTGCCCGAGCATCTTCTCAATCAGCTCCGGCCCGCCGATCTTTGCGTATCCCGGGTAATTCTCGATCCGGTCCGTCGTATTGATCTGCCCGCCCGGGTAAAACTTTTCCAGCAGCACCGTCTTATACCGGTCCCGCGCCGCGTACAACCCTGCGCCCAGGCCCGCCGGCCCGGCACCAACGATTATGCAATCATAGACCTCATGACTCATCGATCCAATCCTTTCAAATCAAAATCCATTTTCGTGCCTTTCCTGTCCTGAGCAATCCCGAAGGGATTGTATAAAACAGCCCCAGGTTAAGACCGCAGGTCGAACCTGGGGGACAGCATCGGTCGAAGACCGTTTCCTTGATGTTGTGCGCCTCGCACAACAT
>CAYVUI010000093.1:0-18147 GCA_964454745.1 uncultured Pirellulales bacterium
TCACAGACTGCCTTAGGCAGGTAAGTATTTGGACTGCAAACAGGCAAGCATGACACATGGAATTCATTTTTGATTAGTCACAGATTTTTTGATTATAAATAAGTCAGTTGGTTACGTAGTTATTTGTGATATAAAGGTTGGTGGATTGTGAGAGTGGGTTTATCGAGCCTGCGGCTCGACGATGTTGTGCGGGTCGCACAACATCAAGGAAACGGTCTTCGACCGAGACTTTCCCCCAGGTTCGACCTGCGGTCTTAACCTGGGGCTGTTCTATACAATCCCTTCGGGATTGATGTGGATACGTCCTGCGGACGATACTATTTTTTCAGCGTGGGCGGAGCCCACCCGGGGCCCTTCGGGCAAGAGAGTGGAAAATAGGGAGTAGAGAGTAGAGCATGGAATCCGGCCTGACGGCCGGGCTTTTCCCTACACCGCGTGGGGTTCGATATCGTTTTTGGTGGGCACGGCCCACCCTACGCGCTACTTCGGCCGTTTTTTTTACAACCGCGAAATGCGCGAAAGGACGCGAAACTGCCTTCAAACAGATAAATATTCGCGGTGCGTTGTTTTGACCGTTACACACATGGAACTCAATTTCAGGAAACTCTGATTTTATGATTTTGATCAGTGGGTTTGTGTTGCCGGTGTCACATCAGGATATTGAATGGTTGGCTGGTTCTGTGCGCAGGTGATTCGAAGCTTTGCTTCGACAATGTTTCACCGAGGGCAAAACATTGGTGGAAACAGTCTTGCGACTGAGGCTGTTTTTATTTGCCTGGTGAGTCTTCGAGATATTCTCCGCCCTCGACGAAGCTCGGATTCGGAAGTATATCCAGGAACAGGAAAAAGAAGAATAACTAAGCCTGAAGGCTACTTTTCGGGGCCATCCTCATACCACAAGTTCTACTGGCGGTAGTTGATTTTTTCGTTTTGAGGCTGCGCCTCGGGCACTTTGGGACAAATCCCAAAGTGGTGGAATCCGCCTTCGCCAAAGCTGCAGCGGGACAGGATGCCCTTTGGATGATGCTTTACCCCGGGTTTGACCTGCGGTCAAAACATGAGGTTAGTTTTATTCAATCCCTGCGGGAATCATAAGGAATTGGTCTTCGGCCGGGCTGTTTTTAATTGCCAGGGAAGGGAAAAATGGATTATAGCTTTTTAGTTTTTCCCATCTTGATTGTTCGGTGTCAAGATATACAAATTGAGTGTGCTGTATATCTGTCTGTTTCTATTTTAGTAGATAGAATTTAGCTAAAATTGAGTATAAACCACACTTGACAGGGATATTATAGGACGTATATTGGGGTGTGTCATCATTTCCGAAGCGGGGTTTCTCGGCTGGCTCGAACAAGGAGTAAATTGCTTTTAATTTGACAGGGAATCTCTGCCATTGCGGAGGTGGCGGGGTGAATGAGCGCATTTTGAGAAAGGAGAAAACAAATGGAACGGTTACTAACAAAGCAATGTTTATTTTTTATCATTCTCGTGGGGATGATCTTCCTGGCAAAACCATTATTTGCAGAAGAACTTGAACATGTTGATGAATCTACACCTGGAGCGATTTTAATTCCTGATGATGAAGGCATTTTATACTGGTGGGCACCACCAGCACTTCTGCCTGCATCTGAAGCGGACCAGGCAATTTATGAGGAACTTTCTGATCCATTTGAAGTTGCTTCTTTTGGACAAATTTATGCAGAAGTTATCTTTGTGATGGATACCTCAGGGTCTATGTATGATGAATTTGATACTTTATGCAGTCGAATTGGATACATAGTACAAGAATTACAAAACAGAGGAATCAACCTGGAATATAAAATACTTGGTATCACAGGAACATATCGTTGTGCGAATGATACAGTTCGTAATAACGTGTCCCATCCAACAGTAAATCATTCAGAAGATTGGGGGCCGGCCGTAACAGACATGTCCAACCAGTACGCCTGGAAAGACGGTTATGCCAGAATTTTAGTTCCCATGAGTGATGAAGGAGCCGAAAATGGCAATCAGTGGAATTCTGCAGATGACTTAGCCATCGATAACGCAAAAGTAGCTGCTAAAAACAACAGCGTCGCTGTCATCCCTGTTATGTGTTCGGGCTACTATACTGCCATGGTCAATGCCGCTACCGAACTAGCCAACTATGGCTGGGGTGAGGTTTTTCTTTCTTCAGCCTCAAATGAAGCACTTATTGAGGGCATTATTAATGCTATTAATGAGATATTTAATCCTGTATCTGATGCCGTTAAACCATTGGTTACTATTGATGATGCCTATGCAGATGCAGCAACATGCGGTTTTATCAATAAGATTGCCGGTGACATCACCTATATTGTTGCTCAGGCAACAAACGGTGAAACCCAGGACTTTACTGGTGACATTACAGTTACTTTCCCTAACAGCTGGAGCCTTGTTGGTCATCAGCCGGTTATGAAAAGAAAAGATATGTCATCTGACGAAGAAGAAATCACTGGAATTACAGTAGACACTTCTGCGGCAGGTAAAGTGGTTCTTAAAAATGTGACTTTTACTGCTGACAACAAATGGACTTTTTGGAAAGATGAAAGTAAAACTGATCAATTTGTTATTAAGGTTATCATACCAAAGAATGAAAGCCCAAATGCAACACGAACGGTAAATGTAAGCGTGTCAGGCAATGAGATCGCAACTGCTGAAGATGCATTCCTTGTAAGAATCAAGGATAAAGGTGACATTATTCTAACCAATAGACATCTGCTTTACAGTTCTCATTCGGATACGGATACGGTTAATGATATTGTAAGAGAGATTCATAAGATTGCATTAAGCAGGGATGCTTTAGTCTTTTATGTGGACCGCTGGGATGAATATGACAACTTCAGTGGAATCAATCCAGAAGGTGCATTACCAAATGATACGACTCTGCCAATCAAAAATTGGGATCAGGATAATATAGATTATACATCTGAAGATACAGCAAATGTTGTTTCCAAAAACATTGACAATTATGTCGATTATTGGGCAGGTCAATTGAGTGGCGAGCAATATCTACTTATTATAGGTGGCGATGAAGTAATTCCTTTTTATAGAACCCCTGTTTTTAGTGACACCTTTCAAGAAAAGGAAATGCCACAACGAAACCCTGATTATAGCAAAAACACTCCATTATTTGAAGCGATCCAGAATAATTATTATGTTACAGATTCTGTTTATGCTGATACTAAAGGAGATGATTGGGGAAATGGTGATGTTGAATTAGCTACCGGTAGGATAGTTGGAGCTACTGCAAATTCGATGGTTACATTTTTAGATAATTGTGATAAAGGACCTAATGATAGCGACAACATGATCGTTGTTGCAGATTCTAGAAATGAGGGTAAAAATATAGCCAAAGAAGCCAAAGATTCTAATTTTGATGTTTTAAACGATGATGAGACCCCGATTTCAATCGAAACTGAAAACTGGACAGACAATGATTTAATGGATATGATGAAAAAGAACTTTAGACTTTTTTGGCATGCTTCTCATGGGGATTATAATGAATTGTGTTGTGGTAGCAAATCTTCAACACGTCTTGATTCCGATGAAATAATCGATTCAGATAATGTTGGTGACATTGGCTCAACTAATCCTTTTATATCAACAGCTGGCTGTCACTCAGGTCTATTGGGCAATACTAATAGTACAAAAACAGCCAATGATAACTTAACATGGGCATTCATTGAAAGTGGCTGTAGTGGATACATGGGTTCTTCTTCAGTAGTATATTGTTCCCCAGGAGGTAGAATGGGTGTTAATTTTCACAAAGAGGTTTTTAATAAGAAAAGCATAGGAAAGGCATTCAAAAATACACTTGTAGATTTTGACCCATCAGATAATTTTGACAAAAGAACGGTTAGACAATTCATACTTTATGGTATGCCTTGGATGGACATTCAGCTTCCAGAAACAAACCAAAATATAAGCATGCTGACTATAGAAGCATCTTTGCCTGCTATTAAGTCAATTTCAAATCAGGGCCTGAATCTTGACCTTATCTCTGAAGTTACTATCTCAAGTTGCACATTTGAAACTGTTGAATTATTTGAGAAACCTATTCTATCTGGAGATTTTGATGAAGTCATTTATACTTCAAATACATATGAACCAGTTATTCCATATATTAAGAAACAATATATTCTTCCATCAGATGTGAATATAATAGATGTGACGATAAATCGTACCACTATAGAATCGTTGGGTTTTCACAACCTTCCTTCTGCATTGAATGACCCCTTTGCTTCTCATTTGTATACAAATATAACTCATGTTTCCGGTAACTACCCTCAATGGGAGATGTATTATGCTTTGAATCGTATTGGAGAGAAGTCCATCCTTAATATTTACCTTGCTCCATTAATTTTTGATATTGATACAAAAGAAGTGGTTCTTTACAAAGACATTGACATCCAGATCACTTATGAGACGGAAGTCAGTGGTGTCTTGTTAGAAGCCGGCTTGGATAAAGATCGTTTTGTCTGTGGAGAAGATGTGAATGTACATGTTGGAATTGAGAATATTGTAGATCATTCCGTACAGTTTGATGCTGTTGTCAAATTAAAAGACCCATTGGAAAATGTTATTGAAAGCCAAACAGTACCTGTGACGGTTGATTCAGGGCAGGTTCAACAAACCACGCTTCAGTTACAGGCTCCTTCAACAGGAGGCAGTTACTGGGTGGAGACAACTTTATTTGAAGGTACAGAGGAAATTGGCTCTTCACGGGATCATATTACAGTCGTACCCGGTCAAATTACAAAGTTTGATGTATCACGCATTGTACCGGGAGAAAGAGCGGAATTCGCTGTAAGCTTTTTAAATGAAACTAATAATTCAGTTAAAGCCACTTATGGCCTACAACTTTATGAGATCAGTACGGAAAAGGCTGATTTTATTCCCATCGTTTATACAATACCAGGTGCAACTGAACAAAAGACATCATTTTTCTGGGATGTTCCGGTTGATGTGCCTTTGGATAATGTTGACTTGGCCGTTTGCACAGTTGCTGTTGATGGTTATGTCGCATCTGAAAGTCAGGATCTTATTATTGGCAATGACACTACACCTCCTGTAGTAACAGTTACATCACCCGACGCTGGTACCACTGTTCAAGAGAATATAACCTTATCGGCAAATGTGACAGATGAAAGCAGTATCGCAACCACTACCTTTACGATTCGTGAAGATGACGGTGGAGACGGTACACCTGTTGGATTTGAGAATCTAAGTGCATCCTACAATGGTGGTAGCGGGCTGTGGGAGTATGATTTTGATACGCTCGAGCTTGCTGACGGGGATTACCTGGTATCCGCGACCGCGGTCGATGAGTTTGGTAACGAGGGCGTGAGCGAGGCAGTGCCCTTTAGCATCGATAACTGGGTCGAGGTCGGGATGGATATGTCGCCGGTTGGGATTGCCCGCAATGAGACCGGTCAGCAGTTGATCGTTCAATTCAATTTGCCTGACGGGATCGGTGTGAATGATGTCGACATGCAGACGCCGGTGGTTCTCCAGCAAGGCGGGATCGAGGCCACGGATCAATGGTGCGTGTCAGCGATGAGCGGTTCGCACGCGATGGTGTTTGCCACCTTTGATGCCGCGGCGGTGCTGGGCGCAATCCCGGCTAATGGAGCGCATGAGCTTAAAGTGTACGGCAGGCTGAACAACGGCAAGTATTTCTTCGGCCTGGACATGCTGCATATTCTTGAGACGGCGGATATCAACCGGGATGGAACGGTAGGCTTTGCGGATGTTATGGCGATCTCGAGCCAGTGGATGAGTACTTCGGAAAACCAAACAGGCGATATTGCCCCGTCCCCGGCGGGCGACGGCATCGTCAATTATGCGGATTTCGCTGAAATCCTGGCGAACTGGACGGATTAACCTGCTGCCGGCGATTGTGTATTTCGCGGTAACAGGGGAAAATGAGGTTAAGGGCTGTGTATGTATTTCGCAGCCCTTTTTTTTTGTACTTCTGCCAGAATTTAACCAATTTCTCTACGGGTTGGAGAGTTGAAATTAACCGTACATTTAAAAACAGTTTATCGTTAGTTGCTTCAAGCCGGTCAGGGAATCGAAGGTAAAGGGACCGAAAGGGTGACGGGTAAGCCGCGGCCGGGTTGGATGAGAAAATTCGTGACGGTGTAGGACAGGTCCAGGGCCTGGGCATCTTCCGGGATTTTTGCCTTGACGATGACCTCCGATTTGGAAGGGATGTGGATTTGGGCGGGATTTGTCCCCTTTTCCGCGGTTAGTTTGAAGTCCAGCAGGGCATGGTTTTGCATCTCAAACCAGGCGTATCCATTTTTGACATAATGCGGTTTTTCTACCGTGACGCAGGCATCGAACAGCGGCTGGAGGACGTTTTCGCGGCCGATGAGCTGGTTGTTGTGCCAGACGGCGGTTTGGCGTGCGTTTAAGGCCTCCCGAATGGATTCGGCCGTTCGCCGGCGGGCGAAAACCAATGTCAGCGTCCTGTGCTTGTGGGCGGTGTATTGAAAGTCGATGGATGGGTGATGGATGTCGGAATTGCCGATCAGGGTGAGGTTCTTTTCGAGGCACCATTGATGGGCCCGGGGGTAGTATGCGCTGCCGTTGGCGACTTCCATGCCGTGGAGCCAGTGATTTTCGTAGAGGGTGGTCTGCACGTCTTCCCAGTTGCCCCGCTGGGTTCCCTGCCAGTCGTGGTGGTTCCAGAAGACGAAGGCCTGCTGGTCATTGGCCTTTTCGAAGACTGTAAGGAAATCGGGGGTGTCCAGGGGATCGATGTCGTCAAGGAATATCGCGTTGTAATGCCCCGGAGGGGTGTCGCGGGTGATCTCGGCGGCCCGGATCAGCAGGATATTGTTCTCTTTGGCCTTTTCGAGGGCGATTTCATAGGGGCGGTTGTGCTGGGTCGGGATGTCCCGGCTGTGGGGCTGATATTCGATATGGTCGCTGATCGCGATCGCGTCGATACCCTCGCGGCGGGCCTCATCGACTCGAACCGTGGGCCAGACGAAGCCATCCGAAAACACGGTGTGCATGTGGAAATCGCAGACCAGGACTTTCTGGTTTGGAATGTCGGGAAAGTAGGCCTCGGCTTGGGCGTAATTCAGGATGAAACAGGAAATGAGCAGGATCGTTCTCAACAGGTTTTTAGACATGATCTATCTCCTTTATATCCGTAACCGTGCTATTGAAACTATTCATGTGCTCTCAGGGGTAATTGTAGCCGATCGGGGGGAGAATTGGAATTGTTTTCGGTCAGGGCGATTTTCCAGGCTCGATCTGGCTCCCCTCGGCAGAGCTCGGGACAGGAATGACGCAAAGGATTTCGCCTTCGGCGACTTTTAATATTTAACCGCGAAATACGCAAAAAACACGAAACTAATTTTTTTGGCCACAGTTCTACGGTTCAGCATGGGTTTCTTTCCATGGCTTACTCGTACTGTATCCGAGAAAAAGTGCAGGATCCGCTTACCGCAACAGGGCGATCTGCAGTGTTGGGCTCCATCAACAATGTTTCAATATTGCCTGCCCGGCGGCGGTCTCTGATTAATGTCGCGGGGGACGGTTTTGGCGGTTGGTGTTTTTGGGGTATCCGCCGCGGTTTTTGTCGGAGCCCTGTGAGGAGCCGCCGGGGTTTTCAAATTTTCCGAAGATCATCCGCCCTGCCGAGGTTTGCAGGGAGCTGGTGACGGTGATGGCGATGGTCTGGCCGATTTTGCCGCGTGCTTCTTCGACGACGACCATGGTGCCGTCATCGAGGTATCCAATGCCCTGGGTAGCCTCTTCACCGGGCCGCATGATCTTGATGTTCATCAGCTCGCCGGGCAGGACGACGGTTTTGAGTGCGTTGGCCAGGTCGTTAATGTTGATGACATCGACACCGCGGAGCTGAGCGACCTTGTTGAGGTTGTAATCGTTGGTGACCAGCCGGCCGTCACAGTTCTTGGAGAAGGCGACGAGCTTCTGGTCGACGGGGGTCGCTTCGTCAACGCCGGGAGGCGGGGTGTCGTCGATCTTGACCTCGAGGTGGGTGCTGTTCTGCATTTTGTTAAGGATGTCGAGGCCGCGTCGGCCGCGGTTGCGCTTCATTTTGTCGGGCGAGTCGGCGATGAGCTGGAGCTCGTTTAACACGAAACGCGGGACGATGAGGGGGGCGTCGAAGAGGCGGGTTTCGGTGATGTCGGCGATGCGGCCGTCGATGATGACGGAGGTATCGAGCACGAGGGGACGCAGGCCCTTGGTCTGGCGGGAGAATTCGACGTAGGGGATGACGAAACGGACGTCGTCCTTGGTCTGGACAACGAGGCTGATGGTGAGGTAGCAGATACAGATGCCCATGATCCATTTTGTCATTTTGAGGGCCTCGGGGCTGACCTGGTCCTTGAAATAGAGCTCGGAGATCATCTCGATGACCGGGGAGACGGCCCATGAGATGAGCATGCCGACGAGCAGGCCGAAAAAGACGCCGGCCAGGACGTTGAGTGATTTTTTGGGAGTCAGCCAGTCAATGGCGACCACGAGGATCGAGAACAGGAAGCCGCCGATGGCAATGATCAGGATGTTGGGCTCGTTGATCGGGTCGGGTGTGTTGTTGATGCTGACGAAAAGGACGGCTGCGATGACGACAATGAAAAAGAAGCGGATAAAGTATAAAAGCATAAACACGTCTCCAATTTAAAAAAGCACTATAAACGATAAAGATAGAACGGATTACATATTAAGCCGACTATTATATCGACCTAAACCCGGCAGTGTCCAATATATAAGGGGTTTTTTCCTGGGATGGGCGACTGGGACGTGAATTATGGACAGACGAAGCCTTGTTTTTTGGGGCCGATAACACTTTTGCGGTCTTCGCAGTGGGATTTGACATAGAAAAAAAGGGCTTATTGAAGGCGAGTTTTGGCGGGGAGGGGATTCCTGCGTTAAGGCGCGGGGCCGGGCTTCCGATATTCAGGAGTAGCCCCAGATGGGGTTAAAGCGGCTTTTTATCTTCTTAATATCGGGAATTATTTAAAAAATGGAGTTTTCCGGGTTTAAAAAATACTTCGCGATTGTCTTTTGCAGTATCACCTTCGCGTGCATGTGCTTTCTGGCATGGCTGAATGTCAAACATTTCGAGCAGACGCTGGTCTCGAAGACGCAGGATCACCTGCTGGCGACGGCCAAGGCGCAGTCGGAGCATTTGGCGGAGAATATCAATGATATCCGCCATGACCTGGGGGCCCTGCAGGAGAACCGGCACCTTTCGGAAATCCTCAAAGATCCAACGGGGAAAGAATTCGATCTTGAGGCATATATCAGCCCGGAGCTGCTGGAACACATCCTGGAAAAATGCCGGCGGATCGAGCTGCTGGACGCGAACGGGAAACTGGTGTGCTCGCATCCGCATCTTCCCGGTGCAATCGGGTGCAACCGCTCGGAGTATAATGACGTCAAGAAGACGCTGAAGACGGGTAAATTCAATATTACGCAGGAACTGACGGACCTGTGCAGTACGCGGACGTTTGTGGCCTCTTTGCCGCTCAAAGAAGAGGGAGAGATCGTCGGGATTCTCCGGGCGGAACTTTCGCTGGAGAAGATTCACCACATGCTGGCGAAGATCGGGACCGAGGACCATACGTATGCATGGCTGATCGACCAGGACGGAATCGTGATTTCGCATCCGAACCCAGAGCTGGTCGGGCGGCATATTATGTACGCGAAGAACAAGTTCGGCCTGAAGAAATCCGAGGAGCTCGAGGCGCTGTGGGACCACATGATCGCGGGTGACCTTGGCAGAAGCGAGTATACATATGTCAGGTGGCAGGACAATTCAAACCAGGTTCTCCGGAAGATCGCGGCGTATCACCCGCTGAAGATTGACAATCATCTGTGGTCGCTGTCGATCTGTATGGAGTACGACCAGATTTCGGAACCGATCCAGGCACACTGGCGCGAGATTTTGCTGATGATGTTCGTGATTACACTGATTTTGCTGGAACTGAGCCTGCATCATTACCAGTCGGAGCGGCACAAGTCGCGGCTGGAAAGCGAGCTTAAGCTTAGCAAGGTGAACCATGAACTGCTGGTGACCTCGGATGAACGGGCCTCGTTTGCGGTAGAGCTGCAGAAAAAAGACGAGCTGATGGCGAGTTTGGTCTCAGCGATGCCGGGATATATCTACTGGAAGAGCCGGGACGGATCGTATCTTGGGTGCAACGGGCCGTTCGCGAAGCTGGCGGGGCTGGACCGTCCGTCGCAGATTCTGGGCAAGAGCGAAACGGATATGCCGTGGGATACGACGCAGGGGCAGTTTAACGAGAAGTGCGACCTGGAGATCATCAAGACGTCTTTGCCATTGATGAATGTGCAGATGCCGCTGCTGACGGCAAAAGGCAAGTGTGTGTCGTTTGTGTCGAACAAGATCCCGATGCAGAATACGATGGGTACAACGATCGGCATGCTGGGGATTTTGTATGACGAGAAGGAGGCGGCGCGGCTGCTTCCGGATAAGGCGGACCCGAAAAAGACGGCCCGGTATATCGAGCAATTGAGTCATTATTTACGTACGGAACTGGCGAATATCAGCGGGTATACGGAGCTGCTGGAACAGGAAGAGCTCTCAGAGATGCAGAAGGAATTTCTCTCGAAGATTCACCTGCATGCCGATGCGATGAATGAGAAGATTCATGAGACGTTTATCAAGCTCGAAACGGAGACGAGCCCGGAGCCGGAAGATGAAGAAAACAAGAATCACAGCGTCCCTGAGAAAGCGGCAGCGGAGCTGAGCGAACCTAAAGAGTCAAAGCCCGGGGATACGGACCCGTCGGTACACAACGACAGTGAAGAACCGCAGGGAGAGGAACCCTGCGAAACAACGGAGGCGGTTGAGGAGGTGCCGGGCGATGAGGTGCAGATTCTCCTGGCGGATGACGTAATCGAGAACCGGATGCTGATCGAGACGATTTTGAAGAAGGAAGGGTATACGATCCAGCTTTGTGAAAACGGCCAGGAGGCGGTAAACCTTGCGCGGCTGCATACGTACGATGTAATCCTGATGGACATCCAGATGCCGGTGATGGACGGTTTGAAGGCGACGCAGTTGATCCGCGAGAAGAGTATGAACCAGAATACGGCGATTATCGCGTTGACGGCGATGACGAGCAAGGGAGATGAGATTGTCTGCCTGGAGGCGGGTTGTGATGATTTTGTGAACAAGCCGATCAAGCAGGAGCTTTTGCTCAACAAGATTCACCGGTTTGTCCAGCGGCGGGTGCAGCTTTATGCCGCAAAGACGGGTCAGGATATTTATTCGTCCCTGATCGATGATCCGGATTACCAGAAGACGATCCGGATGTTCGTGGAGAATTTGCCGTCACGGATCGATGAGCTGATCCACTTCTGCGAGGATAACAATATGCAGGATCTTGCGTTCAAGGTACATTCGCTCAAGGGGATCGGCAGTTTTGCGGGGTTCCCGGTGTACACGGAATTGGCCAAGCAGCTCGAGATCACGATTCAGCAAAACGATATCGAGAGTGTGAAAAAACAGATCGAGGAGCTGGCGGACCTGTGCCGGCGGACAAAGATTATCCCCGAGGACCAAAAACGCTAATCGGCCTTTGCGGGATTTGAGCAGGAATTTTCCAATCTCACGATTTTCTCATGTCAAGTGCGCGGATCGCGTGTATACTGGATCAAAAACGTACTTATGAACCTGGACAGTCAAGACATCTCTGACCTGCGGCCCGGGGCGTCGGAGCGGCGCCGCTCGATGCGAATCATTATCTTTGCGGCGATCCTCGGGACCATGGCGAATCTCGGGCTGATTAACAGCGTGCTGACGCTGACGGCGTTGAAACTCAACGCGTCTGATTTGTATGTGGGGATTCTTTCGACGGCGGTTATGCTGTCGTTTCTTTCCCGGATTTTTACGATGCCAGCGCTGGAGAAAGTGGGCAAGATCCGGCTGCTGGTGTTCTGGAACCGCGTGTCTTCGATTTTCATATTGCCGCTGATCGCCCTGCCGTGGCTGGAGCAACGGTTTTCGGGAGCGATGTGCCTTGCGGTGCTTTTGGGGGCTTCGATTTTGCGGGCCGTGACGCACGGGCTGGGAGAGACGGGTTGGTTTCCGCTGATTCATGATGTGGTTCCGCATTCGCTGCTGGGCCGGTTTTTCGCGAAGCTGCGGACGTCGTGGCAGATTGCATCGCTGATGCTGGCCGTTGTGATTGGGTTGTTCCTCGGGCAGGATTCTCCGTGGTGGAAATTCCAAGTGGTGTTTGCAATTGCGCTGGGGGCGTACCTGCTTCGCACGGTGATTTTGAAACGGACGCATGAGTTGCATCAGCCGCGGACGGTGGGATTCGGGGAGATTTTGCGTAATCATATCGATGTGGTTACTCACAGGAAAATTCGGATTCTCACGTTATTTATCGGGGTGTTCGGGCTGGCGACGTGGATTTCATTTCCGTTTCGGGTGACGATTTTAAAGGAGCTTGGGTACACGGAAGGTTTTATTATGATCGCAACGACGGCGGTACCGAGCCTGGCGGCGATTTTGTCATTGCGGACGTGGGGCCGGATGGCGGATCAGTTTGGCGGCCGGCCGGTGTTCGGGATTTCGCTGGCGCTGGTGATCCCGGCGACAGCGGCGTGGGTCCTGATCGGGCCGGGTCAGCCGATATTGGTGATCGGGCTGCTTTTGGTGATGAGTATCGGGGCCAGCGGGAATTTTCTCGCGCAGGTTCGCTGCATGATGCGGATGGTACCCAAAGAGAGCCAGAACCTGATTAATGCGATGAACAATGTGACGGGACTGGTCGGTGCGATGGCGCCGTTTCTGGGCGGCGTGCTGCTTGGATATTTGAGGCGGTTTTCGACAGGGGAGGATCCGCTTGGTCATTACCATATTTTGTTTTTGATCTCTGCGGGGCTGTATTTGATCCCGGCGTTTATTCGTACGCTTTTAGCGGAATCGAAGGATTTGACGGCCCGGGATATTTTGTGGACGTACGCGAGGGGATTTGCGAACCAGGTGATTACGTATCTGCCGCCGCGGGGGAAAAACCGGGATTCGACATAAGACGGCGGTTCGCTTTCCGCGGCAAGCCCAAGCTTAATTTTTCTTTTTCCGGGCGATATGTCGATGGCATAAACATGTCTACAGGATATGTCGATAAAATGCGGAAATATCGACATATTTCCCTGATGTGTCGACCGTGTGTACACGTCATATCGTAAATGGGTCGTGACTGTTCCACGATGGGTCGTATTTTGGCCAGGTTTTCAGGGCTGGCGGGGCCGGTAAAAACGTGGATTTTGGCCGTTTAACGGGGGCATCCTGATTTTTGGGGAAAAATGAGGGGGGATTTTCCGGATGAATTTGGATTGGGGAGGGTATTTATTATACTTTAAATGAGGAACTTTTTGGAGGGTGATCCGGTTGTGGTTTTGGTCCCGGTTCGGATTGAAAAGGCCGGGCGGGACAAGTTGGTTAAGGGTTTGTGCCATGTTGCAGTATGATGGCGTACATATGAAATTTTCGGCGTCGAATGACGTCCGCTTCGGCTGGTCGAAGACGCTGGAGCGGCTAACGACGGCGTACCGCATTAACAGCGCGCAGGATGACCCCGCGGGCTCGGCGATTGCGGATATGATGAAGGCCGATGTGGCGATGCTTGGACAGTCGAGCCGGAACCTGATGGACGGGATCTCGATGGCGCAGACGTCCGAGGGTTCGCTCAGTTCGATCGCGCAGAACCTGGCGGATATCAAGTCGCTTTCTACCCAGCATACGACCGGCACCTACTCGCCTGCGCATAAAAAGATTATCAAGGACCAGCTTAGCAACCTGATCGACTCCATTAAGCAAACGGCGGGTCTGACGGAGTTTAACGGGATCAAGCTGCTCGACAGCGATGGTTCGATTGAGATATCGGCCGGGGACGGCGAGACGATCTCGGTCAGTACCAAGGGTGACCTTGTCGCGGCGCTGGAGAGTATCGATATTGAGACGGATCCTGAGGCGTTTGCCGCGGCGGTGAATGCGGCGATTGAGAATGTATCGGAGTTTCGCGGTACGATTGGTGCGCAGATGAACCGGCTCGAAACGTCGAAAGAGGTGCAGGATATCCGTGCGGAAATGACGCTGAGTGCCCAGAGCCGTATCGAGGATGCGGATATCGCACGTGAAGCGGCCAAAGAGACCCAGCAGCGGGTTATGATGCAGTCCGGGATTGCGATGCAGGCTCATACGCAGGTCCAGGCGCAGATGGTATTGCAGCTTTTGGGGTAATCGGTTCATGGAACTGATTTATTAGCATTAAAAACGGGGATTGCCCCGAATGTGGAGGAAGTCCATGATCGATTGCTGATGTGTTACCCTTGCAAGGGGTTTGTGTTTTGTGTTCCAAGGGCAGTTGGAGAGCTGCCCTTTTTTTATGCTCGTTTTCAGGGCTGATTTGGGCGAATCGTGACAAATTTGTCGATTTTTACGGTGATGTATTGATATTTGTCATCATGGGCGTTTAAAAAAAACAACATTGGTGTTGTTGTGCCATTTATCTGGCATCATGTCCAATAATATCGCTACTTCCTGTTACAAACATTTCGCAGTGTTTCATAAAAACAACACGCCTTATATTGTACCTTTTGTAACAATATATTTTGAGAAAATAATAAATTTATAATTAACTGCAAAATAAGCACTTAAAATTTTCACTTATTTATATTTTGTAAATATATTCAAAATGGGTATAGGCATTGCTTTATTATATATGCGTGGTCACCAGGGCAAAATTGCTCCTAACAGAGGAGGGCGATTTTGCCTCTTTGAGTTGTGACAGGACAAAAAATTCCTGATTCAATACCGGGAGCCAGCTGGAGGAGGCTGGCTCTTTTTTTATGCGCGGTGATTGGGGTTGCATGAGATGGGGGGAATTTGTACACTTGGGCGATGGATCGGTCTGTTTACAGGATTGTTGATGCAAATTTTAACCGTGCGCGTGAGGCGTGCCGGGTGATCGAGGAATATGCGCGGTTTGTGCTGGACGATGAGAAGCTCAGTGCGCGGGCCAAGACGATTCGGCACCGGTTGTGCGAGGCGATGACGGGATTTGATTCCGCGGTGCTGATCGGTGCCCGGGACAGCGAAAATGATGTGGGGCAATCACGTGTTGTGGCCGGGCAGATCGAGCGGAGGGAGGTTTTTGACTGTGTCACGGCGGCTTTTAAGCGGCTAAGCGAGGCTTTGCGGTCTCTTTATGAGTACGGCGAGGTTGCGGGGGCCGGCAAGGGAGCGGTTTTTGAGGCGCTTAGATTTGAGGGATACACGCTGGAGAAGGACCTTGTGTGTGCGGCTGGGACGAGGGGGCGGTTTGCGAAGGTTGGGCTGTATGTTCTGGTGAATGCGGGTCCGGATACGAAGGCCGAGGATGTGCTTGCAATGGTTCGAGCGTGTGCGGACGGCGGTGCGGATTGTATCCAGTTGCGGGCCAAGGGGCTGGGGGATCGTGCGCTTTTGGAGCTGGCCCGGCGGGTGTTCGATGCGTGCCGGGAGGAAGATGTGGTTGGAATCCTCAATGACAGGGCTGATATCGCGGATTTGGCAGGTGCGGATGGCGTGCACCTGGGCCAGGAGGACCTGCGAGCGGATGAGGTTCGCCAGGTCGTGCGCCGGGAGATGGTCGTGGGGGTCAGTACGCATAACGGTGATGAACTGGCGGAGGCGATCGGGCAAAAGCCGACGTATGTGGGACTGGGAGCTGTTTTTGCGTCGAAAACGAAGCCATCGGTTGATGTGGCGGGACTGGAATATGTGCGATATGCGAGAGAAAAGCTGGATGGGACGGGGATTTATTCGGTCGGAATCGGTGGGATTACCGAGAACAATGCCGGTTCTGTGATTGAGGCGGGGGCGGATGCGGTGGCTGTCAGTGCGGGGATTACCCAGAGCAGCAGCCCCGAGGAGATGTGCCGTTTATATAAAGAAGCCATTACGCGGCGCCGAGTCGAGTGAGCATTTGGTGCTGGTTTTTGATGAAAATGACCAGCGGGAAGTATAAAAACTTCCAATTCGGTACAAACTTCCCCTTGAATTCGCCAGCGGTTATCAACATGTTATCCACTACGATTTTGGAAGTTTCAGGTATAGACCAAGAAATTCCAGATATTTGGAAGTTGAGTATTTTTGCCTATACGTATTCGGTGTGATGAAGTCATTTAATCGAGATTTGATACGTAAGTTCATGAATAACAGTAGTATAAATGGTCATCTGGGGGTGTTAGAAATTATCATTTCACACAGCGGGCAATTGTGGAAAAATGCAGGAACAATGCCTGAATTTCCGGAATTCAGTACCGATGAGCTTTTTGCCCGGCTTATGAACAAGTTATCCACAGCGGAGGCTAACAAAATTCTTACAATTGAGAAGATTGTTTTAAGATAAGTAAACTTTACGAAATTGCCGCTATTACAGACCATGAATACACTGTTACTCCCCCTGTGTGTTGTAGGAAAATTCAGATAAATGTCCATGCATAATCGTTGGTCTGATTGTGCAGGAGATGGGAATCTTAGCAATATAATGCAAAAAAACGGCTTTGAGATGGTATATATATGTCCCATTGAGTGTTATGATACTTTTAAGGGTAGTAAATTTCCGCGAGAATGATTGTAATTTATTACTTTGAAGATATTTACCGTGAATAAAACGGGAATATCCAATCGGAAGTACTATATCTGGTTTTAAAAGCACAAATTCTGACATCGGAGGTTTGAATTACGGTGAAACGGCTAAAATCAAGTCTTCAAAACGGTGAAAATTTTGTTATCACAGCGGAACTGACCGGCGGGCCGGGATACAGCTACAAGCCGATCGAACATTTTCTTGAAGGGTATCGGGAGGCGGGGCTGGACTGGGTGCCGGAGGGTTTTGAGCTGACGGGCCTGACTTTGCCGCAAAACCCGGGCGGGCAGGCGAATATCGATCCGAGCGATGTCTACCGATTCGCAAGGGAGAAGGACCTGCTGGGAGACCTGGATTTCGTTCCGCATTTGAGCTGCAAGGACCATAACGCGGACGGTTTGATGAGCGTGCTGCTTGGATACAAACGGGCGGGTGTGGAGAGCATTCTAGCTTTGACCGGGGATAAGCCTTTGGCGGCGAAGGGAGTTTTTGAGCTTGGAGCGATCGGGCTTTTGCAGTTGATCCGGCAGATCAATAACGATGCGTTCAAAAAGGTCAAGGCCGATCAGCTCGAGTTTGTACACCAGTTTTTCCCGGGTGCGGCGGTTTCGCCTTTTAAGTATACCGAAGCCTCGCAGATGCAGCAGTATTACAAGATGGAGAACAAGATTACCGCGGGTGCGGAGTTTTTGATTACGCAGGTGGGGTGGGACTGGAAAAAGTCTTTGGAACTGAAACGCTACCTCGAAGAGAACCGGATCGATGTGCCGGTACTGGGGAATGTGTACTTTTTGACTTCGACAAACCCTGCGCCTCGGCTGATGCATGATATCAAGCTGCCGGGCTGTTTCGTCAGCGACGCGTTATTGGCGCGGCTCAATGAAGAGACGCTCGAAGAGCATATGGAACGCTGCGCCCAGCAGTTGGCGATGTATAAGTCGATGGGCTACGCGGGTGCGGACCTCGGCGGGGTGCATGATTTTGAGCAGTTTAAGTGGATCGTCAAGCGTGCGGCCGAGATTGGCGACGGCTGGGAAGAGGCGAAAGAGAACCTCTGCTGGCCCGCCAAGGACTCGTGGTATCTTTATGATGACAATGGGACCCGTGTTTCGCTGATGAAGAAACGCAAGAAGCTGAGTCATCATTTCTTCAAGGGGATGCACCGGGCAGTGCTGGACCCGGATTACATGGGCTTTAAGGCGAACCGTGCGTTCATGAAGCTACTGCGGGCGCACAAAAAGGAAGGATTTGGGTACAAGTGCGTGTTCTGCGGGGAAAAGATATCGAAGTACCTGATCTTTGACTGCGAAGAATGCGGTGACTGCTTTTTGCCGGAGAATTTCGGGCTGTGTACGATCGGCGGATGTGAGAAGGGACTGGACAATGCGCCGTGCGGGGATTCGACGGCGGAGGGCTACTGCGGGAACAACCTCGAACGGATTTGTATCGGGGAATCAATTTATGAGGC
>CAYVUI010000094.1:0-17846 GCA_964454745.1 uncultured Pirellulales bacterium
TAACGGGTATAGGGTATATAGAAAAGAGAACCCCACCTAAATCCTCCCCAGAGGGAGAAGATCCCCCTCGGTCCCCCTTATAAATAAGAGGGATGTGATGATAGGGTAGTGAGTATCAAGATATGGAACCTTGTAAAAAATCCCGATAGGGATTAAATATTTGTAGAAAAGAGAACCACACCTAAATCCTCCCCAGAGGGAGAAGATAAGAAATTCCCCTCTCGAGAGGGGATAAAAGGGGTGTGTTCCTCTCCTTACTAAACTCCGATTTAGGGAGGAAAGTATCACAAGAAACTGAGTTTCGCTTGAAATATACACTCCCAAATCGGAGTTTAGGAATGAGGGGAGATCCCCCAAGCCCCTTATAAATAAGTGGGATGTAAGATTTACCTTCCTCCCTTGCCATGTAAGGGAGGATTGAGGAGGGATCAAAAGAAAGTAAAAATATGCTGAACGGAAAAACAATAGCGGTGGTTGTGCCGGCTTACAACGAAGAAAAGCAGATTGGGATGGTAATTGATACTATGCCCGATTTTGTGGATAGGATTATTGTGGTTAATGACCGCTCTAAAGACCGCACTGCCGATGTTGTGAAAGAGAAAATTGAAAATGATAACAAAAAGACTATTTTTGTAAAGGAAGTTACCAACAAGATACTAAAGAATAAATACAATCACGCCGA
Organism: uncultured Pirellulales bacterium; assembly: GCA_964454745.1. Taxonomy (GTDB): domain Bacteria; phylum Planctomycetota; class Phycisphaerae; order Sedimentisphaerales; family Anaerohalosphaeraceae; genus CAYVUI01. The sequence goes on from CAYVUI010000094.1 coordinate 683, forward strand.
AATAGTTGCCGAGCAAATAGAAGGAAAAGAGGCAAAGAAGTTTACGCCGGCAGAAATCGTAAACGAAGAACCGGAAAAAGACAGAATTATTTTAATAAACCATCTGAAAAATGCCGGGGTTGGCGCCTCAATAGCAACAGGTTACAAATGGGCAAAGCACCATAATATTGACTGCACTGCTGTAATGGCAGGCGATGGGCAGATGGACCCTTCGGAACTCCAAAAAATATGTATGCCGGTGGTAAATGGGGAAGTGGATTACGTAAAAGGAAATAGACTGATACACAGAAGCGCCCTTCTCGTTATTCCGAAAATACGTTACCTTGGGAATTCTATTCTATCTATTCTAACAAAAATCGCATCCGGCTACTGGCATGTATCTGATACGCAGACGGGATATACTGCCATTTCCCTGAATGCTCTGAAAGCTGTCAGGCTCCATAGAATATATAAAAAATACGGCATGCCGAATGACCTGCTCGTAAAGCTTAACATTGCCTTCTGCACTATCAGGGAAGTGGAAATAAAACCGATTTACAATATTGGAGAAAAGTCCAAGATGAAAGTGCTGAAAGTGATACCAAAAGTATCTATGCTCTTAGTAAGGTCTTTTTTCAAGCGGCTTTGGTTTAAATATTTGTTCAGGGACTTCCATCCGCTTTTTATTTTGTATCACTTAAGTTTCGTTCTCTTCTTCATATCTTTACCTTACGGAATAAAAATAGCAACAAGAGAACTAAGCGGAGGCAAACTTACAGAAGCTACAATTCTTGCCTTTATGTTTCTTTTCATAAGCAGTTTCCAGTCTCTGCTTTTTGCCATGTGGATGGATATTCAGGATAATGAAAGGTTGTATAAGTAAGTGAAAATTCTTGTAGATATAAACCACCCTGCACATGTTCATTTCTTCAAAAATTTTATCTGGGAAATGCAAAAAAAAGGACATGAAGTTATAGTAACAGCAAGTAGAAAGGATATTGCTTTTTATTTATTGGAAAAATATAGTATTAAGTTTATTGATCTTGGTTCTTATGGGAATACTGTTATACAGAAAGCATTGAACGTTCCCGTAATGGCATTTAAAATGATACATGTTGTTAGAAAGTATAATCCTGAAATTCTTTTAGGAATAGCTTCATCTCGAATTGCACATGCAGCTTTTTTATTAAGAAAAAAGTCATTTGTATTTACAGACACAGAGCATGCCAAAGAGCAAATAGCTTTGTTTAAACCATTTGCTACAAGTATTTTTACTCCCGATTGCTTCAGAAATGATCTTGGTAAGAAACAAGTACGTTATCCTGGCTATCACGAACTAGCTTATCTTCATCCGAATAGATTTACTCCAAATCCTGAGGTTTTGAAAGAAATCGGGTTGAATGAAAATGATAAATTTTTTATTGTCAGATTTGTTAGCTGGGAGGCATCTCACGATATAGGTCAAAAGGGTTTAAATTTAGAGAATAAAATAAAACTAATCGAGATGCTAAAACCACATGGGAAAATTATTATTACTTCTGAAAGAGAGTTACCAGAAGAATTTGAAGAACACAGAATGAGAAAATGCCCAACAAAGATGCATGATTTGCTCTATTATGCTGATATGTATTTTGGAGAAAGTCCAACAATGGCAACTGAATCTGCGATATTAGGCACAAAATCTTTTCTTATTAATAGCTGGGCTTATAATATTGGTAATATGATTGATATAAGCGAAAAATATGAACTGATGAAGGTTTATAGATATGAAAAGGAGTTTTTTGAAAAATTTGAAACAGATTTAGAGCATATAAATAATAATTATAAATTGAAACATAAAAAATTTCTTGAAGACAAAATTGATGTAACTGATTATTTCATTAATTTAATTGAAAATGAATAAGTCACATTTGAATATAGCGATACTTGGCTGTGGAAAAATTGCTAAAAGACATGCTGAGCATATAAATAATAAAGCAAATCTTATAGCAGTTTGCGATATTGTTAAGGAAAGTGCAGATGAATTAGCAGAAAAGTTCAATTCAACACCTTTCTATTATATCGAAAAATTAATCAATAGTGATAAGAGAATTGATTTAGTCTCAGTTTGCACGCCTAATGGATTACATGCAGAGCATTCAATAAAACTTCTAAATAATGGATATCACGTTCTTTGTGAAAAGCCAATGGCACTTTCCACTTATGATGCAGGCGAGATGATCAAAGCTTCTGAAAGAAATAATAAAAGACTTTTTATTGTCAAACAAAATAGGTTTAACCCTCCTGTAAAAAAGGTCAAAGAACTAATTGATGATGGAAGGTTAGGTAAAATTTTCAATATACAATTAAATTGTTTTTGGAATAGGAACCAGAACTATTATAAAAATTCTGATTGGAAAGGTACAAAAGAATTAGATGGTGGAATATTATTCACTCAATTTAGCCATTTTATTGATTTGCTATACTGGATGATTGGTGATATTTATGAAACTAAAGCATTTACAAATAATTTTCTTCATCAAAATATTACTGAGTTCGAGGATACAGGAGCTGTAATTATCAGATTTTATAACGGAGCTATAGGTACTATTAATTTCACTACTAATGCGACCACAAAGAACATGGAGGGATCTTTAACAATATTTGGGTCCAGAGGTACAGTAAAAATTGGAGGTCAATACCTAAATGAATTAGAGTATCAAGACATTATTGATGAAAAAATAATTGAATTAGAAAAAGGAAATAAACCTAATAATTATGGTGAGTATGTTGGGTCTATGTCTAATCATGATATTGTATATGATAATGTTATAGATGTTCTTGATAATAATGGTAGTATAAGTACTAATCATTACGAAGGTCTGAAAACTGTCGAAATAATAGAGAAGATATATAAAGCAATATGAAAAATATTATATTTTTAGGTTCAAAGCCAATAGGGTATGAATGCCTTAACCATTTGATAAAGAATCAGAATGAATACCAAATCAACATTCTTGGAGTAATAACTAATAACAATTTACGATTTGGAACGAGTTATAATCTTAAGGTCTTAGCTGAAGATTACAAAATTCCAATAATTCATAGTTTGGAAGATATGATGAGAATTGACAATATTGATATTATTATCTCAATTCAATATCATGAAATATTAAAAAAAATACATATTGCTAAAGCTAAAGAAATTGCTATAAATCTACATATGGCACCTTTACCTGAATATAGAGGATGTAATCAATTTTCTTTTGCTATATATAACGAAGAAAGAGAATTTGGCACAACAATACACAGATTGGAAGAAGGTATAGACAACGGAGGAATAATTTTTGAGTCAAGGTTTGATATTTACAAAGATATTACAGTTAAAGAGTTATATGAAAAAACTTATCAAGAATCACTCTCGTTGTTTAAAAGGACAATTAAGAGAATTATTGATGGAAACTTTATTGTTAAAGAACAAAGCTCATTTTATGACACTCGTAAACAGAATTTTTATTTAAGAAAGGATATTAATCAACTAAAGGAAGTTGACATCAATTCAACTGAAGAAGAAATAGATAGAATTATTAGAGCTACTTCAATGCCTGGCTTTGAACCACCATATATGAAAGTCAAGGGAAAAAGAGTATTTTTGGTATCAGAAGAGAATTATACATTGGGTAATGATTAAATTCTTAGACTTACATAAGCAATACGAATCAATAAAAGACGAAATAGACAGAGCAATTTTTAATGTTATTACTGATACAGCTTTTATCAAAGGTAAATATGTTCGAGAGTTCGAAGAGAACTTCGCTCATAAAATAGGTATAAAACACTGCATAGGTGTTGGTAATGGGACTGATGCTATTTATATTACTTTAAAAATGATGGGAGTAGGTGTTGGTGATGAAGTTATCGTACCTGCTAATTCCTGGATTTCTTCCTCAGAAGCTGTTTCACTTACTGGAGCAAAACCAATATTCGTTGATATTGAAGAAGATTTCTTTACAATAAATCCTGATTTGATTGAACAGAAAATTACAGACAAAACAAAAGTTATCATGCCTGTACATTTATTTGGGCAATCATGCGAAATGGATAGAATAATGCTAATTGCCAGAAAGCATAATCTATTTGTTCTTGAAGATTGCGCCCAGTCTCATTTTTCAAAATATAATGAAGAATATGTTGGGACTTTTGGTGATGCTGCAATATTCAGCTTTTATCCCGGTAAAAATCTTGGAGCTTATGGAGATGCCGGAGCAATAATTACTGATAATGATGATTTGGCAGAAAAATGCAGAATGTTTGCTAATCATGGATCACTTACAAAACATCAGCATAGAATTGAAGGCATTAATAGCCGTTTAGATGGTTTGCAAGCTGCAATCCTGAATATCAAATTAAATCATATTGATAAATGGAATTCCCAGAGAAGAGAAATAGCAAGAGTTTATAATAAGCTTATTAAGGATAAAGAAGACATTGTTACACCAAAAGAAAGAGATAATTCTTATCATACTTATCATTTATATGTAATAAGAAGTATAAACCGAAAGAGTTTCAGAACCAAGCTTAAAGACAAAGGGATAGAAACACAGATACATTACCCAATGCCTATACCATTTTTAAAACCTTATCATTATCAGAATAATAAACCAGAAGATTTCCCAATAGCTTGGAGATACAAAGATGAGATATTGTCTTTGCCGGTTTATGCAGAGTTGGTTAAGAATGAGTTAATTTCAACATATAAAAGATTAAAATAATGATATACTCAGATAAACACAATTACTTATTTATTGAATTACCAAGAACAGGCTCAACAGCAATAAGTAATGAATTGCAGACAAATTATGATGGAATTTCAATTTTGAAGAAACATTCAACTTATAGAGATTTTAAGAAAGAATATAAATATTTGGGTAAGAAACCTTTTATTTTTTCCTGTATTAGAAATCCTATCGATAGATCTTTAAGTTATTATATAAAATCAAAAGGAGGTTATTATGATTATAAATTTGATGCAGATTACAAACCTTCTTTGTATGAGAAATATTATTTATTACCAATTGTTAGTAAAATAAAACAAGATAATTTGACTTTTTTTGATTTTATTAAAAAGTTTTATTGTATATCATATTCAGATTTTAGCATCATCGACCACAAAAATTTCAATTACATAATAAGATTTGAGAAACTAAATGAAGATTTTCTTGAAGTACTTAGAAAACTGAATATAACACCCAAAAGAGATTTACCTGTTAAAAATAAAACTTTTGAAAAAAAGAGAGATTTTGAGTATTATTTAACCAAAAATAAACATATCAAGATTATTGTCAAAACTTTTGGACCGTTTATGAAAAGATGGAAATACAATTTTCCAGAAACATGGAAATATTATAAAATCAATAAATTTGATTTTTTTTGGTTTTATTTTATTTCATTTATTATAAAAATATATCATAATTTATTAGCGAAATATTAATTATTATTTTTTTATAAATATGAGAAAGTTGATAGCGATAGTAAAAAAAATCCTTTCCTTTCAAGAAGCAAATTATATATTTTATATTGTTATTCTAAGCTTCTTGTTTAATTCTTTAACATATTTATACCTAACTTCAAATAACAATAAAGAAATTCCTTTATCACCAGATTCCAGAAAATATTTAGATATTGGCATATCAATAAGTAATTGTTCTTCTATTATAGAAAATCCATTATATTATAAAGGAAGAGATTTTAAAGGAAAAGATATTGGCCAATTCAACCTACCTGGTTACCCTGTATTGATTTCTTTTTTTAAAGAGAATCTTGAACTTATCGTATTATTTCAGATTCTACTTAATACGTTTTCTCTATTATTATTATATAACTCACTGAAGAGCAGGTTTACTTCATTACTAGCTTTATGTAATGTATTATGGATAATGATTTATACTGCATGGCCTTGGCATAATAAAATATTGATAGAAAGTACTACATTGTCTTTCTTAATGATAAGTATCTTTTTTTTAAACAACTATTTAATAAAATATAATTTACGAAATATCATTTTCTTTACATTTTCATTTATTATTCTTGTTTATCTTAATAATAGATTCCTTTTCCACTATTTGAGTATAATATCTTTTTGGTTAATATTTTCATATTTTGAAAAAAGAATAAAAATTAAATTTCTTCTTATCTCAGTTTTAATTTTTATACTTGGTTTATTACCTTGGCATATTAGACAGTATTCGGTTTACAATCAACTTGTTTTGTTTTCACCTACAATTACAACTAAAGGTAAAAAACAAGTAAAAAGAGTAGAAAATTATGAATACATAGTAAATAAAAATGAAATTGCATTATTGAAATCCTTAAATAATGAATCTCGATTAAATAAAGATAAAGATAAAAAAAATAAAGATAAAGATAAAAAAAATAAAGATAAAGATAGAAAAAATAAAGATAAAGATAGAAAAAAAAGAGATTTAACCTATTCAAAAAAAATAGAAACAAATAGGTTTTTATTATTAAAAAAACATTCAAAAAACATTGAATCCCCAAAAAAATTATGTAATTTAGCTTTTGACACAATTTTCTTATTAGACTTTACGGATAATATTTTCATTTTAGGTAACAACAAAGGTAATTATTATAATATTGACTATAAAAAGTATAAAAGTTATAATTTCTTATTCAAGGTGTTAGTGTATAGAAATTCTAAAATATCTGTCGTTATTAATAATAAAATTGGTAGATTTATAACAAAATATACAATCTTAAACAATTATATAGATAAAGATAGTCTTAATCTATATCGTAAGACAAAGTTAGTAGCAGATTACCATGTACTAATATCACATTTAGTAAATAAGAAAGAAAAATTGCTATCAACACCTGAGACATTTTATAATTTTATTAATGATTTCTCATTTGATAAGTATTTAGAATTAATGGATAAAAGACCCAAACTATCAAAATTTGAGATTTACTGGAGAAGGTTTGTTTATCATTTTTCAGTGATTTTTACTGATTTCACTTTTAGACCAGGTAATTTTGCTAATCGAATTTATTTTCCTGCAAAATATGAACATATAATAAGAGTATTATTAGATGTTTCCTTTCTTACACCCATGTTTTTGCTTTCATTTTACTCTTTTTTCATTGCTATTAAAAAAAGAGATGTATTTATTTTAACATTAATTTTCCTTGTATTAACTCATATATTACTTCATACTTATTTCGTTTATAAACCAAGGTATAGAGTTACAATTCTACCTGCATGGTTCATTGTAGGTTGGTATTCTATTAATAATATTGTTAATTATATGAAAAATCACAATAATACTGATGGAAAAAAATTTATTAAAATATTTCAGAAAAGAGGGAAATCTAATAATTTAAAAAAATTGGATAATAAATGAAAGTTGCACATTTTATAAGAAAAAAAGGTCAGTTAAAATCTTCTTTTATTAATAATCAGATTAGAAATCATTCTGTATTTAAACCATTTATAGTTTTTAAATACAAAGATGTTAGAAAAGGTATTCACATCAATATTCCTAATGAAATTGAAACATTAGACTTGAGTAAATATAATAAAAAGGATGTTAACTTTTATTATTTAAAAAAGGTTAGTAATAAGGAATATAGTATTATAGAAGATTTTATTAAAGTCAATAATATTTCGATTCTTCATTTCCATTTTGGAAGCGATGCTTTCATTTATTCAGAAATTATTAAAAATACGGGGTTGCCTTCAGTTGTTTCTTTCTATGGTTATGATTGTTCATCTTATCCAAATGTTCTTTTCGGATATGGTAAGCGATGCTTAAATAATCATGTTTTTAAATATATAGATGCTGTGCTAGCTATGAGCCCGGATATGAAAAAGGATTTAATTGAAATAGGTTGTCCTGAAAAAAAAGTAATTGTACATTATCATGGTACAGACACTGAAAAATTCAACATAAGCAGAAAATACGAAGAAAAAGAAAATATCGTCATATTAATACTTGCAAACTTAGTTCCCAAAAAAGGTCATATTTTTTTGTTAAAGAGTATAAAACACTTGATAGAAATAGGAATAAAAAATATACAATTAAGAATAGTCGGAGAAGGAGTATTAGGAAAAAAATTAAAACATTTTGTTGCTAAAAATTCTCTGTCAGAATTAGTCAGATTTGCTGGTAGTGTAAAGTATGCTTCAAATGAAATGATTAAAGAATATAAAAATGCTGATATTTTTGTACACCCAAGTGTCGTTGCTCCAAATGGCGATAAGGAAGGTATCCCAGGTACAATCATAGAAGCCATGGCATCAGGCTTGCCCATAATTTCGACATATCATGCTGGAATTCCATATATAATTGAACATGAAAAAAACGGATTATTAGTTCCAGAAAATGACGTATCAGCATTGGCATCTTCTATTGAAGAACTTATTAGAAACAAAGAAAAAAGGAAGATGCTAGGAAGTAATGGTCAAGAATATGCTCTGAATAATCTTGATTTGAAAGTTAAAGAAAAGGAATTAGAAGAAATATACTTTAAGCTAATTGAAAAATAATATTCTTATGATGAAACAAATTTTTACAAAAAAAAATGAAAACTTACGTTACACAGCCTTTTATGCCTCCTCTTGATGAGTTTATTCCATATCTTGAAAAAATATGGAAAGATAAAAGAGTAACCAATCAGGGAGACTTTCATAATCAACTTGAGAAAGAAATTGCTGAGTATCTTGGTGTTAACTATGTATCATTATGTGCAAATGGTGCTTTAGCACTTGTCATCGCGCTTCAAGCATTAAGAATAACAGGAGAAGTAATTACAACTCCCTATAGTTTTGTAGCTACAAGTCATGCCTTATGGTGGAACAATATTAATCCGGTTTTTGTTGATATAAAAATTGATGACTGTAATATCGATCCGGAAAAAATTGAAGCAGCAATTACACCAAGAACTACTGCGATTTTACCTGTCCATGTATATGGAAATCCTTGTGATGTTGAAAGAATAAAAGAAATTGCAGATATTTACGGCTTGAAAGTAATCTATGATGCTGCACATGCTTTTGGAGTAAAATTTAAAAACGGAAAGAATTTGTTTGATTTTGGAGATCTGTCTATCCTGAGTTTCCATGGTACAAAACTTTACCATACTTTCGAAGGTGGAGCTATTATTTCTCACGATGATAAAATTAAAAAAAGAATTGATTTTCTGAAGAATTTCGGATTTTCCGATGAAACTACTGTTGCAGCACCTGGTATAAATGCAAAAATGAATGAATTTCAAGCAGCTTTTGGCTTATTGCAATTAAAGTATATTGATGAAAATATTAAAAAAAGGAAATATTTGGTTAATAAATATATTGAAGGTCTTGAAGGCATTAATGGTATAAAATTTCTTGAATATAAAAGTGATATTAATTATAATTATAGTTATCTGCCAATTTTTATTGATGAAGCAAATTTTGGACTTTCAAGAGATGAACTTTATTTCAAATTAAAAGAGAATAATATACATGGAAGGAGATATTTTTATCCTTTAATTAGTGAGTTTTCCACTTATAGAGGTCTTGAATCTTCTAAAACATCAAATTTACCGATTGCAAAAGAAAAATCTCAGCAGGTTTTATGTCTTCCGATTTATCCAGATTTGAAGCTTAAGACAGTTATGTTCATTTGCAGTCTCATTAGAGATTATAGCAAATAAATGACTCAATCTTTAAAAGAAAAGGCAGTAAAAGGTGTTGCATGGAGTGCCTTAGACAATTTTGCTAATATCGGCATTCAATTTATTGTCGGTATTATTTTGGCAAGGCTTCTTACGCCAAGAGAATTTGGACTTATCGGAATGCTGACAATTTTTATTGCTGTCTCTCAATCTTTTATTGATAGTGGATTTAGCCAGGCATTAATCAGAAAACAAAATGCTCAACAGAAAGATTATTCAACAGTTTTCTATTTTAATCTGCTGGTAGGTATTGTATTTTATTTGATTTTATTTTTTTCTTCCGGCATAATAGCTGGTTTCTTTGATGAACCTAAATTAGAACTATTATTGCAGGTATTAGGTTTTGAATTAATCATCAACGCTTTTACAATTGTTCAAACAGCAAAATTAACTAAAGAAATAAATTTTAAATTACAAACAAAAATAACAATTATAGCATCAGTATTATCAGGTGGAATTGGTTTGGGCATGGCGTATGCAGGATTTGGAGTGTGGAGCCTTGTTGGTAAAACTCTGAGTATGAGATTTTTTCTTTCTGTTTTGCTTTGTCTATGGAATAAATGGAGACCCACTCTTGAATTCAGCAAAGAATCTTTCAAAGAAATGTTCTCATTTGGTAGTAAATTACTGGTAAGCGGTTTAATTGATACTACATACAGGAATATTTATAATCTGATAATAGGTAAATATTTTTCTGCAGAGCAACTTGGCTATTATACAAGGGCACAGCAGTTTCAAAAACTTCCATCCTCCAATTTGAATAGTATTATAAGCAAAGTAACTTTTCCTGTATTGTCAGAAATCCAGGAGGATGACAAAAAACTTAAATCAGTATATAAGCAGATAATTAGTAGTACAATGTTAATAACCTTTTTTTTAATGTTATTGATGGCCGCAATTGCAGAACCAATGATCTATACATTAATCGGAAAAAAATGGTCTCAATCAGTTATTTATTTGCAGTTGCTTTGTTTTGTCGGTATTTTATACCCTCTTCATGCACTTAATTTAGATATTCTGAAAGTTAAAGGGAGACCAGATCTTTTTTTAAAGCTTGAAATAGTAAAGAAAATAATTGTAATACCGGTTTTATTTATTGGCATATATTATGGCATAATTGCATTAATTATAGGAACATTCGTAATTTCAATGTTTGGTTATTATTTAAACAGTTATTATTCAGGAAAGCTGATTAATTATTTTGCAACTGAACAAATAAGAGATATTATTCCGTCTTTTCTTGTTGGACTTTTTATATCAGCAATCGTTTATAGCTTTACATTTATTTTGCAGGTTTCTAATTTGATTATGCTGATATTGCAGATTGTAATTGCAGGGGTTTTATTTATTGGCTTTAATGAATTAATTAAGCAAAAAGAGTATTTGTTTATTAAAGAAAATTTGATTTTATTGATAAATAAGAATAAGAAGGTAGTATAATGACTCTTGCTATTATGCAACCATATTTTTTCCCGTATTTAGGTTATTATGCATTAATTAAGCATTCCGATCATTTTATAATTATTGATACTCCTCAATTTATAAGGCACGGGTGGATTGAAAGAAATAGGATTCTTAAACCGAAAGATGGATGGCAGTATATTAAAGTTCCTTTAGAAAAACATAGCCGTGATACTGCAATAAAAGATATTAAGATTAAAAATACTCAAAATTGGAAAAAGAAAATATTTGCCCAATTAACTCATTATAAGAAGAAAGCCCCATTTTATGACAATGTGATTGATTTATTAAAGGATATTTTCAGTTTAGACACAGACTCAATAGTTGAATTAGATAAATATGCTTTAATTAAAACATGTGAATATTTGGGTATAAATACACCAATATCAGTATTTTCAGAAATGGATTTGAAAATTGACGAACCAAATGCACCGGATGAATGGGCATTAAATATTTCATTAGCTATGAAAGCAGACAAGTACATTAATCCACCAGGTGGTAAAGAATTTTTTGATAAATCAAAATATGATAAAAATGGAATTGAGTTGGATTTTTTTCATTTGAATTTAGATAAATACAATCAAAAAAGAGAAAATTTTGAATCAGGTCTTTCAATAATTGATGTAATGATGTTTAATTCTATAGCATTTATTGTTGAACAATTTTAAAGTATATTATTATGATTAAAAAAAATCCCCAAATAAATAATTATTACTTAAATAATTTATGTTTCACTTATAATGCTAGAACGGCATTTTCATTATGCTTAAAAAATATTTTAAAACGAAATAGTTCAATACTTTTACCATCATATATAGGAGTTACAGACAGGGAAGGTTCCGGTGTGTTAGATCCAATTAATGAAAATGGTATTAATTTTGATTTTTATAAAATTAAAAGGGATTTTCAAGTAGATGAAGTTGACTTATACCAAAAATTAGATACAAAATTATTTAAAGCTGTTTTAATAATTCATTATTTCGGATTTCTAAACGTTAATATTATAGAATTATCTGAATATTGTAAACTGAATGATGTTTTTCTAATAGAAGATTGTGCTCATGCTTTTAATTCCAATTATTATGAAAAAAAACTTGGAGAATTTGGAGATTATAGTTTCTTCTCTCTACATAAGTATTTCCCAAGTAATCAAGGAGGGATATTAAAAACTAATGATAACTTCCGAGTTGAGACAAATATGAATTCAATCAATATTGATGATTTACTTATTTATAATACTAGTAATTTAGATCAAATTGCAATGTCACGTATTAATAACTATAATCATTTACTCGTATTATTAAAAGATTGCGATAATTTGGATGTTATTTATCCAGAATTACCAAATGGTGTAGTTCCAATGAACTTTCCTGTCATTGTTAAAAATAATCAGCGAGAAAAGCTGTATTTTTTTTTAATTGAAAAAGGTATTACAACGTCAGCTTTATACTACAGATTGATAGATAATATTAGTAAATTAGAATATAAGGATTCTAATTTCTTATCTAGAAATATTTTGAATTTACCCATTCATCAAGATATTAGAAAATGTGATTTAAAAATTATGGCTAATGAAATAAAAAGGTTTTTCAATGGAAATAGACACATCTCTTTATGATTATTGGAAAAAAAACTTTTCAAATAAAAATATTATTTCTATTAGTAATAACTTGCAAAAGAATATTGCGAGAACAAAAAATGGCTTGCCTATTAGTGATGCTGATTGGAACAGAACTTTAAATTATATTCAAAATATAATTGAATTAAGGAAACAAGATTCTATTCTTGAATGGTGCTGTGGTAATGGTGTTTTAATTGGAGAATTAGCAGTTAGATGTAAAAAAGCCATTGGAGTAGATTATTCAGTTGAGTTAATTGAACAACTACATAATAATTACAATAATGTTGAAACTCATATTGAAGATGCATTAGATTATAAAATTTATGCTAACTCTATCAATAAAATAATATTATACTTTTCAATTCAGCATTTTAGTGAAAGAGATGCTTTCAAATTGATAATTAAAAGTATAAATGGATTAAAAAAAGGCGGAAAAATGTTTATTGGTGACATTCCCGATATTGACAATTTATGGAATTATTTGAATAAAGAAGAATATAGGAAGGATTATTTTAATAGACTATTACAAAATAGACCAAAGATTGGCAATTGGTTTAAAAAGGATTTTTTTTTAGCAATGAACAGTTATTTTGATAATGTAAAATTTAAAATAATCGATCAACCTGACTATCAAATTAATTCTGATCATTGTTTTGACTTATTGATTGAAAAAAATGCATAAAATTGCTATTCATGGAGTACCAAGATCTGGAACAACATGGCTTGGGTCAATTTTTGATTCTTCAGAATATGTTGCATACAGGCATCAACCATTGTTCTCTTATGAACTTAAATCATTTTTGAATGAAAAGTCATCATTAGAAAGAGTAAATTTATTTTTTGAAAAATTACTTTATACTAAAGATGATTTTATACTTCAAAAAAATGAAAAGTATAAAAATAAAATCCCAACATTTCTCAAAAAAAACATAAGTCATTTGGTTTATAAAGAAGCAAGATACCATCACATTCTAAATAATTTGTTAGAAAAAGAATCAAATATCAAAGTAATTGGTTTAATAAGAAATCCAAAAAGTGTTCTTAGTTCATGGTATAATGCTCCAAAAGAATTCGATAAACACTCTTGGGAGTTAATTAAGGAATGGAAACAAGCAGAATTGAAAAATCAAGGTAAACCTGAGAATTTTTATGGTTATTGTAAATGGAAAGAATTTTCTTATATTCTACTAAATTTAAAAGAAAGGTATAATGATAGGGTGTATATTGTGCATTATAAGGAGTTTTTAGAAAATACAGTATCGTATGTTTATGATATTTTTAATTTTTGTAATATTCCATTAACCAAACAAACTTTATATTTTATAAATCAGAGCCAAGAGAAAGACTTATCTTATGATGTTTACTCAGTTTACAGGGCAAATCAAACAGATGATAAATGGAAATCAGTTTTACCAAAAGAAATTATTGATGAAATTGATAATGATTTGAAAAATACAATACTTGAAAAATATTTATATTAAAATATGCAACTCAATATAAAAAAAGAAGTTAAAGAATATAAAAACGATTCTAACAGATATGTACCCTTAGTGTCGATTATTGTTGTAACTTATCAACATGTGAATTATATTAAAGAATGTCTAGAGGGAGTAATAAACCAAGTAACAAATTTTAAATATGAAATTATTTTGGGTGAAGACGATTCAACTGATGGAACAAGAGAAATATGTCTTGAATATGCAAAAAAATATCCTAATAAAATAAGACTTTTTCTTCATCATAGAGAAAATGTTATCTATATATCAGGGAAACCTACCGGTAGATTTAACTTTTTATATAATTTGTCCAAATCCCGCGGCAAATACATTGCTCTTTGCGAAGGCGACGACTACTGGACTGACCCATACAAATTGCAAAAGCAGGTGGATTTTTTAGAAAATAATCCTGATTATGTCATTTGTTTCCACAATGTTACTATTTTAGATGAAAATAAAAAAATATTCTATAATGATTTTATTACTCGAAAAGTAAACGAAACAACAGATATTTATGATCTTGCAAAAGGAAACTATATTCATACTCCATCAGTAGTTTTTAGAAATATACTTAATTTTGAAATGCTATCTGAGTTTATAAACTCTTATTTGCCTGATTATTTTTTATATATGCTATTAGCGCAATACGGCAAAATAATTAAGTTGCAAGGCACTATGGCAGTTTACAGGATTCATGCAAAAGGTATATGGAGTGTTAATAAAAACCAAAATGAGATTATCATTAAAAATCTTAATTTAATGATAAAGTACTTTAAAGGAAAGGATTTTAATAAAATTCTCAAAAAAAGAAGGAATAGATTTTTCTTAAACAAATTTAAATTTTTTCGTTTTCTAAAAAAAATTAAACAAAATTTAAATGAAAATAATAACAATAGTTGTTACCTATAATGGTGCCTACTGGATTGAAAAGTGTATTTCAAGCTTAATAAATAGTGATGTAAAAGATCATCATATTATAGTAATTGACAACTGTTCTTCAGATAACACTATTGACTTGATTGAAGAAAAATTTTCAGTTGTTGAGTTAATTAAAAACACAAAAAACTTAGGTTTTGGAAAAGCTAATAATATAGGTTTAAAGATTGCATTACAAAGACAAGCAGATTATGTGTTTCTTTTAAATCAGGACGCATGGTTAGAAAAGAATACTCTTTCAAAGCTAATTGAAACACATAAATTGAATCCAGACTATGGGATAATTAGCCCTATACAGGTAAATAAAAACGGAAAAATTGATACTCATTTTCTTAAATTTTCTTTTAATAACTTTGACTTTCCTCTTCTTAGTGATGTTTTACTACAAAAAAAAACATGTAATATTTATGAAGTTGATTTTATTAATGCTGCTTCTTGGTTATTGCCTGTAAATACTATCAGGGAAATAGGCGGATTCATGCCCGTTTTCACACATTATGGTGAAGATAATAATTATTGTAATAGAGCAAAGTATTTTAAAATAAAGATTGGTATTACACCAGGTATTAAAATAGTCCATGATAGAAAAGATAGTACTTCAAAAAATAAACTTAAGAATTTTTTCAATAGGTCTTTTGTAAAACATTTAGCCATAATAACTAATATAACCACCTCCTGCTTATTTAAACTTAAAAGAATAATTAAATTAGATTTTGCTATAATATCTAACAATTTAACTAATCCCTTGTTTATCTTTTCTATTTTATACTCATACTTAAAAATTCTATTAAATATAAAAGAGATAATTTTACAGTACAAAATCTCAAAATCAGATTCAAACAGTTTTTTATAGTAAAGAAGGATATAATCTATAATGATTTCTTTTATTGTTATCGGTAGAAACGAAGGCTGGAAACTTACAAAATGTTTAAAAAGTATTTATAATTTTATTAAGATTAATCATTTAAAAGAACATGAAATTATATATGTAGATTCTAAATCAACAGATGACAGTATAGAAAGAGCGGGGCAATTTGAAGGTATAAAAATATTTCAAATAACCGGAGAATGTAATGCTGCTATAGCCAGAAATATCGGAGCAAAAGAAGCTTCCGGAGATATATATTGGTTTATTGATGGTGATATGGAATTATTGCCTGATTTTTATAAATCTGCCTTTGATGAAAAAGGGAATTTAGTTTATGACTTCATATCGGGTGGCTTGATTAATTATATCTATGACAGAGATTGGAAACTAATTAATGTTAAAAAATATGAAAAGAATTCTGAAAACGATGAATATATCTATTATGCCGGGGGCTTTTTTATTATTAAAAGGAATCTCTGGAATCAAGCAGGCGGTATGAAAACAAAATATAAAAGCAGTCAAGATTGGGACTTAAGTTTGAGATTGTCTAAAATGGGATTTCCTTTATTGAGAAAAAAGGAAATAATTGCCATTCATCACACGATACCGTATCTAAGTAAATTTAGAAAATGGAAATTATTTATTTCTTTAAGTCCTTTTTACATCAGTGTTTTATTTAGAGATCATTTTTTCAATATGTATTTTTATAAGTTGTTACTTTCTTCAGCTTATAGTTCAATAATTCTTATATTTTGCCTTGTTTTTTTTGTTATTTTCGGATATTTTTGGATTCTCTTGTTATATTTAATCATATTTATTTTTAAAGTTATTCGGAGATATGATAACAGTTTATTTAGCATATTTGGTAATGTAATACATCTGCTTTTAAAAGATATAGGTCAAATTCTATCTTTTTTTCTTTTTTTTCCAAAAGAAAAGAAATTTTCCTATACAAAGATTAATTAAAAACTTAAAATAATTTCTATAGCAAAGTTAGTACAAATTAAAGAAATTGTCAATAAGTTCTTTGCTTTCTTTAAAGTATTCCCCATTCATTGGACAGAAAAGTTGATGGTATAAGGTGTAAATTCT
>CAYVUI010000095.1:0-17617 GCA_964454745.1 uncultured Pirellulales bacterium
GCGACCAACCGAGATCTTGAGGCTGCGGTCGAGGCCGGATCCTTCCGGCAGGATTTGTATTACCGGATCAATGTGTTCGCGATTCATTTGCCGCCGCTGCGTGAGCGGCGCGACGATATTATGCCGCTGGCGGATTTTTTCGTCAGAAAATACGCCCAAAAAATGGGCAAGTACGTCAACCGGATTTCCACCACTGCGATCAACATGATGCAGGCGTACCACTGGCCGGGCAATGTCCGCGAGCTGGAAAACTGCATCGAGCATGGCGTGCTGCTGACGACCGATGGTGTGATCCACGGGTACAACCTGCCGCCGACGCTGCAAACGCCTGACGCGGCGGACCTGGCCGCAGCGGGGACGCTCAAGTCGCGGGTGGCGCTGCTGGAGCGCGACATGATTATCGATGGGCTCAAAAAGACCAACGGCAGTGTGACCTCGGCGGCGGAGGAACTTGGCATCACGCCGCGGATGATTCGGTACAAGATCAAAAACCTCAATATTGATTACCAGAGGTATTTTAAAAAGAAACGCCGCGGGTCCTGAATTGATTCACGTGAAACATTCCGGAAGGTTTGGGCGACCGGGTGTGCAGGACAAAGGCTTCCCTCACGTTGTAAGAATCCTCAAAAGTGTGACAATTATTTCCATATCACTCCCTGTTGTGACAAATATGTGACTGTCGCTTTTTTTCACTTTTTAATGCGGATATTATACGCAAATGATACGGGGGAAGCTGCAAGTTGGTTTATAGTGTGACATTAATGTGCCATTTGTAATTACCTGTGATCATGTGACTTAAATGTCATTTTCTCAATTTTATGAAAAAAAGTTCGGGGGAGAATCCGCATTTGTATGCTTTAAAAGCACATTTTTATTCTCGTGTCAAAAATCTCAAGGCTGCGAAAACGCTTGTGGCACAGTTGTTGTGAATAGACAGGCAGAAGTTTGAATTAAAAACGACAGACAAAACTTAGGAGACAAAGAAAATGAGAAAGGTCGCAATTTACGGAAAAGGCGGAATCGGGAAATCCACCACCACGCAGAATACCGTTGCAGCGCTGGTCGAGATGGGCAAGAAGGTCATGGTTGTCGGCTGTGATCCGAAGGCGGATTCGACCCGGCTGCTGCTGGGCGGGCTGGCGCAGCAGACCGTTCTCGACACTCTCCGTGAAGAGGGTGAAGACGTGGAACTTGAAGACATCCGGCGTGAAGGTTTCGGCGGGACTTTGTGTGTGGAGTCCGGCGGTCCGGAACCGGGCGTTGGATGTGCAGGACGCGGCATCATTACATCAATCAATCTTCTTGAACAGCTCGGAGCATACGAGGCGGATCAGAACCTGGACTATGCCTTTTACGACGTGCTTGGGGACGTAGTGTGCGGGGGGTTTGCCATGCCGATTCGTGAGGGCAAGGCCCAGGAGATCTACATCGTATGCTCGGGCGAAATGATGGCGATGTACGCGGCCAACAATATCTGTAAAGGGATTATGAAATTCGCCGAGGCCGGGGGTGTACGCCTGGGGGGTCTGATCTGCAACTCCCGTAACGTGGACAATGAGCGAGAAATGATTGACGCATTTGCCAAACGTCTGGGAACGCAGATGATCCATTTTCTGCCTCGTGACAATGATGTCCAGCGTGCGGAAATCAATAAGAAGACCGTGATTGACTGGAAACCTGAAGTTCCGCAGGCGGGTGAATATCGAACGCTGGCGCAGAATATCGACAACAATAAAATGTTCGTGGTTCCCAAGCCCTTGGAAATCCCGGAACTGGAATCGCTGCTGCTTCAATACGGCGTACTGGCCGCCTAACCGCAACTGAACCAACAATAACGAAAGGATAGATCATGTTAATGGTACGAGCAATCATTCGCCCGGAAAAAACAGACGAGGTGCTTTCGGCTTTGATGTACGCCGGGTTTCCATCGGTGACGAAGATGGATGTGTACGGGCGCGGCAAGCAGCGGGGGATGAAGGTCGGTGAGATGACCTATGATGAGCTGCCCAAGGAATTCATTTTTACCGTGGTGCGCGATGAGGACAAGGATTTTGTGTGTGACACGATTATCAAGTCGGCACGGAGCGGGACCAAGGGCGCTTTTGGCGACGGCAAGATATTTGTCTCGCCTGTGGAAGAAGCGTATACCGTCAGCTCAGGAAAGAAAGAACTGTAACCTTGAATCGGAGTAGTGACATGAAAGAGGTTCTCGCGATAATCCGAATGAACAAGATGAATGAAACGAAACGCGCGCTTGCCGACGCCGGGGTTTCTTCGATGACGGCCCGCAAGGTGGTCGGCCGGGGCAAGGGCCAGGTGGATTACCTGCTGTTGCATGGAGCGGAAAAGGGTTTCGAGGAAGCGATCAACCAACTGGGTCCAGGTCCGAAGCTGATCCCCAAGCGCCTGCTGAATATCGTGGTTACCGAAGATAAGGTTGAAACGGTAGTCAAGACGATTCTCAATGTCAACCAGACCGGCTCGCCGGGTGACGGGAAGATTTTTGTCAGTCCTGTCTTTGACGCGATCCGCGTGCGAACCGGTGAATCGGGTGACGAAGCGGTGATTGAAGATGAGCCGGCGGCCGTCAAGTGACAAGCCGGTTACGAACGGAACTGAACTTGAAATAGAGATGAGGTGAATTATGTCCCGTGAAAACCATAAAGATGTCGAACAGGTAAAAGAAGAACTGCTGAAGGTGTATCCGCCGAAGGTGGCCCGTAAGCGAGCCGGGCAGATCGTTGTCAACCGAAAGGATGAGCAGGGCGATGTGCCGGAGATCAAGGCGAATGTGCGCACGACGCCGGGTGTGATTACCCAGCGGGGCTGTACGTACGCGGGGTGCAAGGGTGTGGTGCTGGGCCCGACGCGGGATATTTTGAACCTGACGCACGGACCAATCGGCTGCGGGTTTTATTCGTGGCTGACCCGCCGCAACCAGACGCGTCCGACCAGTGACCAGGACGACAATTTTATGACGTACTGCTTCTCGACGGATATGCAGGACAGCGAGATTATCTTCGGGGGGGAGAAGAAGCTGGCCCAGGCGATCCAGGAAGCCTACGACGAGTTTCATCCCAAGGCGATTGGTGTGTTCGCGACATGCCCGGTGGGGTTGATTGGTGATGATGTGCACCAGGTGGCCAAGGAGATGAGCAAAAAGCTGGGGATTAACGTCTTTGGTTTCTCCTGTGAGGGGTACAAGGGCGTTTCGCAGTCGGCGGGGCACCATATTGCCAACAACCAGCTCTTTAAGCATGTGATTGGTGAAAAGGATGATGCGCCGGAAGGCGAGTTCCGGATCAACCTGCTGGGTGAGTATAACATCGGCGGCGACGCGTTTTTGATCGAGGAGCTTCTCGAAGCGTGCGGGATTACGCTGCTGAGTACCTTTAGTGGGAATTCGACATATGACGGCTTTGCCGGGGCACACCATGCAGATTTGAACTGTATCATGTGTCACCGTTCAATTAATTACGTGGCGGAAATGATCGAGAAGAAATACGGGGTTCCGTGGATTAAAGTGAACTTTATCGGGGCTGAAAGTACGGCGAAGTCTCTTCGCAAGATCGCGGAATACTTTGATAACGCGGAATTGACGGCCCGGGTCGAAAAGGTAATCGCGGAGAAGATGGCCGTGGTGGAAAAGGCCCGCAAAGAGATTTATGAACGGAACAAGGGCAAGCTGGCGATGCTGTTTGTCGGCGGATCTCGGGCGCACCATTACCAGGATCTGTTCAACGAGATCGGGATGCGGACCATTGCGGCGGGGTATGAGTTTGCTCACCGCGATGATTACGAAGGGCGCAAGGTGCTGCCGAATATCAAGGTGGACGCAGATTCGCGGAATATCGAAGAGCTTCAAGTTGAAGCGGATCCGCAGGAATTCCGTCCGCGTCTTTCGGAAGAGAAACGCAAAGAGCTGGAAGCAAAGGGCTACAGCTTTTCGGATTATGAGGGCATGATGCCGCAAATGGAGAACCAGACCCTCATTATCGATGACATCAGCCAGTATGAAAGCGAGAAGCTGATCGAGCTGTACAATCCTGCGATTTTCTGTGCGGGGATTAAGGAGAAGTACGCGGTGCAGAAGTCGGGCACCCCGATGCTCCAGCTTCACAGTTATGATTATGGCGGACCGTTTGCATCTTTTGAGGGCGCGGTTACGTTTTACCAGACCGTGGACCGGATGATTAACGCGAAGATCTGGGGTTATATGAAAGCCCCGTGGCAGAAAAGTGCCCAGCCGGCGCTTGAAGCGGAACTGGTCAGCGTGTAACGATTGAAACCGAAAAACAACCTTACAATACAGGAGAAAGATCATGCTTCTTCGTCATACCACACCGGAAGTGAAAGAAAGAACGGCCCTGACGGTCAACCCGGCCAAGACATGTCAGCCGGTGGGCGCATTGTACGCGGCGCTGGGGATTCACCGATGCCTGCCTCATTCCCATGGTTCGCAGGGCTGCTGTGCTTATCACCGCAGTGCGCTGACAAAGCATTATAAAGAGCCGGTGATGGCGGGAACGAGCTCGTTTACCGAGGGTTCGTCGGTTTTCGGCGGGCAGTCGAACCTGCTGCAGGCGATCAATAATATGTTTACGATTTATGATCCTGATGTGATCGCGGTGCATACGACGTGCCTTTCGGAGACGATTGGCGATGATATCCCGCAGATCGTGGAAAAGGCCCGCGAGAAGGGGCATATCCCGGAGGGAAAATATATCATCCATGCCAATACGCCCAGTTATGTGGGTTCTCATGTGACGGGGTTTGCCAATATGGTCAAGGGTATGGTGGATTATTTTGCCGAGCCAACGGAGTATCAGCTTCGCAATATCAATATCGTTCCCGGCTGGGTTGAACCATCGGATATGCGTGAGATCAAACGTCTGACGCGTCAGATGGGCGTGGAAACGATTGTTTTCCCGGATACGTCGGATGTGCTGGATTCCCCGCAGACGGGCGAATACGCGTTTTATCCCAAGGGCGGAGTCACGATTGAGCAGTTAAAGAAAACGGGTTCGAGCCAGGCGACGATTGCGCTGGGTCCGACGGCCTCGGCCCCGGCGGCTCATGCGCTGGATTCCAAGTGCAAAGTTCGGTGCGAGGTACTGGAGCTTCCGATCGGGCTGGCGGCGACGGACCGTTTTGTCGATACGCTGCGGAAGACGGCGCGTGTGGAAGTGCCCAAGTCGGTGGAAGACGACCGCGGCCGGGTGGTGGACTTCATCACGGATATGCACCAGTATTTCTACGGCAAACGGGTGGCGCTGTGGGGCGATCCGGATCAGCTTGTCTCGCTGACGGAGTTTCTGGTGGACCTGGATATGCGCCCGGTCTATATCGTGACGGGCACGCCGGGCAAGAAGTTCCTTAGCCGTATTGAAGCGGTCATGGGTGATAAAGTTCCGGAGGCGAAGGTTCGCGTGGGGCAAAATGCCGATATGTACCTGATGCACCAGTGGATCAAGAACGAGCCGGTCGATCTGCTGATCGGCAATACGTACGGCAAGTATATTGCCCGCGATGACGATATCCCGTTTCTGCGTCATGGTTTCCCGATCCTGGACCGTGTGGGTCATTCGTACTTCCCGACGGTTGGGTATGCCGGGGCCCTTCGGCTGCTGGAGAAGATGCTGGACCTTCTTTTGGACCGCAAAGACCGGGACAGTCCGGAGGAATCGTTTGAACTGACGTTGTAAAGAGATTGCGGGCGGGCGATCCCCTCCCGTACGAGAGAGATAAAGGTGCAGCTGTGATTAAAATCCTCAAAGACAGACAGGCCCAGATTCATGAAAAAGGCACTTCGCCGATGGATCTTAGCTGTGAGAAGCATTCGCTTGCGGGTGCGGTTTCGCAGCGGGCGTGTGTTTTTTGCGGATCGCGTGTGGTGCTGTACCCGATTGCGGATGCATTGCACCTGGTGCATGGTCCGGCAGGCTGCGCGGCGTATACGTGGGATATTCGCGGTGCGCTGTCTTCGGGTCCGGAGCTGCACCGGATGAGCTTTACGACGGATCTTCGCGAGGGCGACATCATCTACGGCGGGGAGAAGAAACTGTACGCCGCTTTGATCGAGCTGATCGAGAAATACAACCCGAAGGCGGCGTTTGTGTATTCGACGTGCATCGTAGGTGTGATTGGTGACGACGTGGAATCTGTGTGCAAAAAGGCGGAGCGTGAGACGGGGATTTCGGTTCTGCCGGTGCACAGTGAGGGATTTCGGGGTACGAAAAAGGACGGCTACAAGGCGGCGTGCGATGCGATGGCCCGGCTGGTGGGGACGCTGGGCGGAAATGAGACGGTGCCTGACAGCATTAACATCATGGGGGATTTCAATATCGCCGGTGAGACGTGGCTGATCCGGGAGTATTACGAGCAGATGGGGGTTCGCGTGATTGCGTCGATTACCGGGGATGGGCGCGTGGACGATATGCGGCGTGCGCATACGGCGGCGCTGAACGTGGTGCAGTGTTCGGGTTCGATGATCCATCTTGCGAGGGAGATGAAGGCGAAATACGGGATTCCGTTTGTTCATGTTTCGTACTTCGGCGTGGAGGATATGTCCAAGGCGCTGTACACGGTGGCGGAGCATTTTGGTGACGCGGCATTGATGTCGCGGACGCGGGAGCTGGTCCGCCGGGAAGTGGCCGCGGTGGTGCCGGCCCTGGAACGGTACAAGAAGGGCCTGGCGGGCAAGAAGGCGTGTGTGTATACGGGCGGGGCGTTTAAGGCGTTTTCGCTGGTGCGGTCTTTGCGGATGCTGGGGATGCAGACGGTGGTGGTCGGTTCGCAGACGGGATCGAAGGAAGATTACGAGATGCTGGCAAAGATTTGCGACGACGGGACGATTATCGTGGATGATACGAACCCGATGGAATTGGCGCGGTTCGTGCAGGAAAAGGATGCGGATTTGCTGATCGGGGGTGTGAAGGAGCGTCCGGTGGCGTACAAGCTGGGGCTGGCGTTTTGCGATCATAACCATGAGCGGAAGGAGTGCCTGGCGGGGTACGCGGGGATGCTGAATTTTGCGAAGGAAGTGTATTCGTCGGTGTGTTCGCCGGTTTGGAAGCTGGTGCCGCGACGGGCGAAAGTTTACCAGGATGTTGCGGAGGTGAAATCATGAGCCGTTTGCAGACAGCGGAAAATTATACGTCCACGAAGAATCCGTGCCGGCTTTGTACGCCGTTTGGTGCGTGTTTGGCGTACCAGGGGATTGCGTTCGGTGTGCCGTTTATTCACGGTTCGCAGGGCTGTTCGACGTATATCCGGCGGTATATGATTGGGCATTTTCGTGAGCCGGTGGATATCGCGTGTTCGAATTTCGGCGAGGCGACGACGATTTTCGGGGGGAAGGCGAATTTTGAGATCGGCATCCGTAATGTGATCGAGCAGTATCGTCCGCGGCTGATCGGGATTTGCACGACGTGCCTGGCGGAGACGATTGGCGATGATGTATCGATGTTTATCCATGAGTTTGTGCGGGATCATGCGTCGGGGGATTTGCCGGCGCTGGTGCATGCGTCGACACCGAGCTACCGGGGGACGCACGCGGATGGTTTTCATTTGGCGGTGCATGCAATTGTTTCGAGTTTGGCGCGGGAGACGCAGAAGCATGATGGGATCAATTTGTTTGCGAATATGCTTTCGCCGGCGGATTTTCGGTACTTGAACGAGATCGCGGAGGATTTTGGCGCACCGGTGACGCTGATGACGGATTATTCGGATTCGCTGGACGGCGGGGTGTGGGAGAAGTACGAGAAGAATATCGAGTACGGTACGGAGGTGGAGGCGATTGCGCGGTCGGGGGGTGCGAAGGCGTCGATTGAGTTTTCGTCTACGCTGGAGAGCCGGCGATCGGGTGCGAATTATCTGCTGGAGGCATTTGGCACGCCGATGTACCGGCTGGGGATTCCGATCAGTGTGCGGGCGACGGACCGGTATTTTGATTTGATGACGAAGCTGACGGGTCGGGCGGTTCCGCAGCAGCATTTGCGGGAGCGCGGGCGGTTGATCGATTCGTATATTGACGGGCATAAGTATATTTTTGAGAAACGGGCGGTGGTGTTCGGCGAGGAAGACCTGGTGGTGTCGCTGGCGTGCTTTTTAGCGGAGATCGGTATTGTTCCGGTTTTGTGCGCGACGGGCGGGCAGTCTCGGAATTTGCGAGGTGCGCTGGAAGATGCGCTGCCGGAGATGGCCGGGCAGATGACGGTGCTCGAGGACAGCGATTTTACGGAGATCGAGAAGGCGGCGATTGAGCTGGGGCCGGATTTGATTGTGGGCAACAGCAACGGGTACAAAATTCAGAGGCGTGTCGATGTGCCGCTGATTCGGGTGGGGATGCCGATTCATGATCGGATTGGTGCGTCGCGTGTTTTGCATGTTGGGTATCGCGGGGCGCAGCAGCTTTATGATCGGATTGTCAATGCGTTTATTAAGATAAAACAGGATGATTCACCGGTTGGGTATACACATATTTAAGGGATGGCATGATGGGAACAGAGCTGAATTTAAAAAAACATCCGTGTTTTAATGCTGACGCGAAGGGGCGGTTTGGTCGGATCCATTTGCCTGTCGCGCCTCGGTGCAATATCCAGTGTAATTTTTGTGACCGCAAGTATGATTGTGTGAATGAGTCGCGGCCGGGGGTGACTTCTTCGGTGTTGTCGCCGGCGCAGGCGGTGCATTATTTGCGGCAGATGGTTTCGCATGATCCGCGGCTAAGCGTGGTTGGGATTGCGGGGCCGGGGGATCCGTTTGCGAACCCGGATGAGACGCTGGAGACGCTGCGGCGTGTGCGGGATGCGTACCCGGAGATGCTGCTTTGCGCGGCGAGCAACGGGCTCAATGCAGGGCCGTTTATCGAGGATTTGGCGGATTTGGACTTGACGCATTTGACGATTACGGTCAACGCGGTGGATGCGGAGATTGGGGCGAAGGTGTATGCGTGGGTTCGGGACGGCAAGCGGATTTATCGCGGGAAAGAGGCGGCTTCGCTGTTGTGGGAACGGCAGAAGGAGGCGATTGCGCTGGCGAGTAAGTGCGGGCTGACGATTAAGATTAATACGATTTTGATGCCGGGTGTGAATGATCATCACGTGGAGACGGTGGCGAAAACAGTGGGGGATTTGGGTGCGTCGCTGTTTAACTGCATGCCGGTTTGTTCGGTGAAAGGTACGGTGTTTGAGGATATCCCAGAGCCGTCGGCGTCGCAATTGAAGGAGATTCGCGGGGTTTGCGAAGGGTATCTGCCGCAGATGCTGCATTGTACGCGCTGCCGGGCGGACGCGGTGGGGTGTTTGGGCGAGAAGATTTCGACGTTTGCACTCAAGTGTTTGAGAGAGACGGCGGCGGGGCCATTGAATCCGCAGCAGGATCGTCCGTATGTGGCGGTGGCGTCGATGGAAGGTGCGCTGGTGAATCAGCACCTGGGCAAGGCGACGGATTTATGGATTTATCAGAATGATAATGGCCGGTATACGCTGGTGGAGACGCGCAAGACGCCGGCGCCGGGAGAGCCGCAGCGATGGGAGAAACTGGCGGAAATGCTTGGCGACTGCCGGACGGTTCTGGCCTCTGCGGCGGGGCAAAAGCCCGAAGCGGTGCTTGCGAAGGCGGGGATTAAGGTAGCCTGTATTGAAGGGCTGATTACGCAGGCACTGGAGTATATCTATCACGGTAAGGATCTTGGGCAGATGATGCCGGTTCGTTCGTGCGGCGGGTGTTCGAAGAATGCGACGCCCTGCGGATAAGCGGGAAATCTGCAACGAAGTCAGATTGGAACTATTTGTTTGAAAGGGAAAGAAATGCCGAAACCACAGTACCATATCCTTGTGTGTAACAGCTTTCGCATGCAGGGCGATCCGCAGGGTGTATGCAACAAGAAGGGGGCAGTCGAGATGCTCCAGAATCTTGAAGAGCAGGTGGTCGACCGTGGAATCGATGCGCAGGTTTCTTCGACGGGTTGTTTGAAGGTTTGCGACCGGGGGCCGGTGATGGTGATCTATCCGAACGCCTGGTGGTACGGCAACCTGGATGACGAAGACAAGATCGACCAGATTCTCGATGCGCTGGAAGATGGTGTGCCGGCCGAGGATCTGCTGATTTACGAGGCCTAAAGAGGCTAACGCTTTGATTGAGAATTGACCGATGCGCTGTTTGAAGAATCATCTATTCCTGATCCTCTTTCTGGGGCTTTGCCTGCTGCTTTTGTTTGTCATGTTTTATGACAGTATGCAGGACGCTGAAGCCGGGGACAGTGGCGGCATTACGGTTTTTGCCCCGTCGAGTATGACCGAGACGATCCGCGAGGCGTCGGAGGCTTTCGAGGCGGAGACAGGGATTGATGTCACACTGAATTTTGCTTCTTCGTCTGTATTGGCTCGTCAAATCGAGTCCGGTGCGCCGGCGGATATTTATCTCTCGGCGAATCAGCGGTGGATGGACCACCTGCAGGATGCCGGGCAGATTGAACCTGGCACTCGCAGGGAACTGCTTGGCAATGTGCTGGCACTGGTGACCTGGCAAGGTTCAGAATATGACGGGGCTTTTCCCGGTGCCGCAGAGGCTTTGGAGGCTGCGGAGCGTATCGCAATTGCGGAGCCGTACAGCGTGCCGGTGGGGATTTATGCCCGTCAGGCACTGGAGAACCTGGGGCTTTTTGAATCCGTTACGCCGCGGCTGGTACCCTGTTCCAATGCACGGAAGACGCTGATGACAGTGCAGTCGCGACAGGTGCCGCTTGCGATTGTGTATACGACGGATGCCAAAGCGGCCGACAGGGTCGAGATCCTGGAACCATTTGATCCTTCGCTTCATGACCCGATTCGGTACAGCGGTGCCTGTGTTGCCAGCAGCAGTTCGGGGGCGGTGCGATTTTTGGACTATCTGACTTCGGCAAAGGCTGAGCGAATTTTTACGGCGGGGGGGTTTGATGTTCTGCGAGATTCAACGTCGATACAGATTGGCGGCCGCGCGGCAGCGGCAGAATCAAAGGCATACTCGATTTGGGGGCCGCTGCGACTTTCTTTACAGGTTTCGCTGATTTCAATGGGGCTTTTGATCGTTCCGGGGCTGGTATTGGGGTACCTCCTGGCCCGCAAGGACTTTCCCGGCAAGGCGCTGTTGAGTGCATTGATTCATATTCCGCTGGTGATTCCCCCGGTGGTTACGGGGTATTTGCTTTTGCTTGCGCTGGGGCCGAATACTCGGCTGGGGGCATTGCTCAAGGATACTTTCGGGCTGGATTTTGCTTTTGCGCCGGCCGGGGCGGTGGCCGCGTCGGTACTTTTGGCGTTTCCGCTGATGGTGCGGTCGGTTCGTGTTTCGATGGAATTGATTGATACCCGGATCGAGCAGGCCACGCGGACGCTTGGTGCGAGTGCTTTGCGGACTTTTTTGACGGTGACGCTGCCTTTGGCACTGCCGGGGCTGGCGGCTGGCATGATTTTGTCTTTTGCGCGGAGTATGGGGGAATTCGGAGCGACAATTACCTTTGCGGGCAATATCGAGAATGTGACCCGGACGCTGCCGCTTGCGGTTTTTACGCATCTTGAATCACCGCAGGGGCAGGGCGCGGCAATGACGCTTGTGGTGATCTCGGTGGCAGTCTCGGCGGGGGCGGTTTTGCTTTCAGAGGCTTTTGCTCGATACACACGGCATATTCATGGGGGCGGTTATGCATCTTGATGCTGAATTCAGGCTGGATCGTGTCCGTTTTAAGCTGGATACGGCTTTTTCGTGCAGGGACCATGCGCTGGGGATTTTCGGGCCTTCCGGTTCGGGCAAGAGTACGCTGATTCATCTTCTTGCCGGGCTGATTCGCCCTGACCAGGGCAGGCTCGTACTCAACGGCAGGGTTCTTTTGGATACAGAAAAAAAAGTCCATGTTCCGCCGCACAAGCGTGATATTGCCGTTGTTTTCCAGGAAGACCGGCTTTTGCCGCATCGCAGTGTACTTGGGAATCTTCAATACGCGATGAAGCTTCGGCGCGGGAATGGGGGCGAAATTCCACTGGATCAGGCTGTTGAGATGCTTGATTTGGGGCCGTTTCTGCATGAGCGGCCGAGGTGCCTTTCCGGCGGGCAGAAGCAGAGAGTTGCTATCGCGAGGGCCCTTTTGAGTTCGCCGTCGCTTGTGATTATGGATGAGCCGCTTTGTTCCCTCGATGAGGGGGCCCGTGAGGCGATTTTGCCGCATTTGGCCCGTTTGAAGGAGTCTACGGATATTGATGTTATCATTGTCAGCCATGGACTCGAGGAGATTTTGACGCTGACCGATCGGCTGCTTTTGATGCAGAACGGTTCAATTCATGACTATGGGCATTACGCGGATCTTGCGCTAAAGGCACAAAACCAGGAAATTCTCCGGACCGCCCGGATCGTGAATCTTTTGAACCTTGTTCCGGAGGGTTGTGATGCGGACCGTGGTGTTTGCCGGTATCGGCTGGATACGAATGCCTGTTCGCCGGTTTATCCGAATGAGCCGGTGGTCCTGAAAGGGCCATTTTGTGAGGGCCGGGAGGCTGTGCGGGCGAGTTTGCAGCCTGCGGATATCTCGCTTGCGCTGGGTCCTGTGGAATATATTTCGATCCAGAATCAGTTCCGGGGTGTTGTGCGGGATATTATTGATACGCCGGAAAAGACGTTTTGCCGGGTGGATATCGGGGTGGACTTGCTGGTGGATGTAACGCACTGCGCGGCCCGTGATCTACATTTGCGGCCGGGTAAGAATGTATGGGCCCTTTTTAAGGCCCAGTCTTTGCGTTTGTTTGCCGGCGGGGGGAAAAGCCCTTTGAAATCGGCTTTTCGGACGAAAAAAGCCGGTTTTACGGGTCGGATTTTCGAGGGGAATCCGGTTTCGGAGCATCGTTTTTAGTCAGGTATACGTGAAGAATACGAAAATATTTACCGCATGGGTAAAATGAACGGAGAATTTTCCCCATCTTACGGAAGATATGCCGCCCACTCTACCGGAAATAGGTGACTGCCCCTGATTTTTCCTGTGAAAAATGAGTATTGACTATCGTTTTGTACTCGGATAAAATGGTATTTTTGGAAATAAGAACTTATTCGAGAGATAGAAATGATTGAAATTCCTGCTCAAACTCTGGCATTTATCTCCGTCCCGGGCGGATGGGAGTGGATGGTTGTACTCATTATCGCGGTTTTGATTTTCGGCAGAAGGCTGCCGGACATCGCCCGGAGCTTTGGAAAAAGCATTACGGAGTTTAAAAAGGGCGTCAAGGATGTGAACGATGAAGTGCAGAGTTCGATTGATTCGGCTGCCAATGAGGCCGAGGAGAAAAAGGAAGAGCAAGATTCCACCTCTTAGCCTTCATAAGGCCCCTTTTTTCCAGTCGCAGTTTCCACAGATTTTAGATTGAACTTTGTTCAGTTTGGGGGTGATTGAGCGCTCCTTCGGCTGCGCTTCCATCAGCATATCTCGGGGCAGGAAAGACCGCAAAGGTCTCGCGTTGCTCTCTCAGCTTTTATTTAACCGCGAAAGGTGCGAAAAACACGAAAGAAGTTTTTTTCGGCATGCGTTTCTTGCGATGGTTTCACCATCACAAATCAACGACATCCTACGGGGCCCTTCGGGCCAGTGGGGAGATAGTGGAAAGTAGAAAGTAGAGCATGGAATCCGGCCTGGCGGCTGGAATGTTTTTATTTTTTTAACCGCGAAAGACGCGAAAGGGCTTAAGCGGGTGAATATTGGGGGTTTAAAAAGGTACGGGACGAAGTGAGGAGTCCTTTTTATGCTATTTTTTGATGAAATTGTCTGCATTGAGGGTGTTGGTTTGGCTTTAGTGAGGATTTTATTTGACAATGGCCGGAGAAATCGGTAGAATGTTGTCGGAAATCAGGGAGTGAGTTTATCCCGAAGGGACACAGGCACAGCAGGATATTCGGCCTTGCAGCGTGCGCGCAAATGGAGAGGTTATAAATAGAGAAGGGAAAAGCGATGAGGACGATTTTAGCTGCGATTCTAATTTCATGTTTGATGTCCGGTGGTGTTTTGGCGGATACATTTGGCAGCGGGGGGAATCAATTCGATATCGAGTTTGTTGATATTTCCAGCTCTACGAATCCGGGGGGTTTGGGTTTCGTTGATTATGATTACCGAATGGGCACATACGAGATTACAAACCATCAATGGGACAAGTTCAGTAGCAGCCTGCCTGCACCTGTGACAGGGTATCCGTCAGGTGCTTACGATCAAGAACCGTATTGGGAAGGTTCGAATGTGCCGACCACGAATATAAGCTGGTTCGAGGCGGCCCAGTTTGTTAATTGGCTGAATACATCCAGTGGTTATCATGCTGCGTATAATTTTGACAGCGGTAGGGGCGGCCCGGACAATTACAGTCTATATCCCTGGGACAGTGAAGACGCATGGGATGATAGTACTCGGCTCAGGCATAAGGATGCGTATTATTTTTTACCAACCGAGGATGAATGGGTCAAAGCAGCCTACTGGAACGGCTCGAAGCGTCAAACCTATTCCAATGCCTCTGAGAGTGATCTTGTTTCTCTCATTTCACCAGATCCTGATAAATGGAATTACTGGCCTACAAACCTGTCTGGTCCCTGGGATATTGGCAGCGGTGTGGAGGAACTGAACGGCACTTTTGATATGATGGGTAATGTGAGTGAATGGATGGAAGGGCCCTACATCATATACGATAACTATCGCGTAATTCGGGGTGGGTGTTATGAGGATATTGACATTTATTTACGGTTGAGTGCGAAAACAACCGGTCTGCCGTATGATGAATTGATCAATGTAGGTTTTCGTGTTGCATCGGTTCCGGAGCCGGGGAGTTTGGTGTTGATTGGCCTGGGCGGATTGGCTATGAAGAAGACGTAAGTATTCCATGTTTTCGGTTGGCTGCGGCAACCCCAGTATTATTGATCTACGGTGTTAATTGGTGCCTGTCCCTGTTTTTATGACTTGTTTTTCTGTTCTTTTTTGCGTCGTTTCATAAAGCGCAGGATTCTGCATACGATGATACTGCCCTCAAAGAGCAGGTAGAGAGGCAGACCAAGGGCGACCTGGCTGATGACGTCCGGCGGGGTTACGATTGCAGCGACGATCGCGATGCCGAGGATGATGAATTTTCGTGCCTTGCCCAGCGCTGCGATCGAGACCAGGCCCATCTGTTCGGCCCCGACGATGGCGATGGGCATCTGGAAAGCGGCCCCGAAAACGAGGGTGAGGGTCAGGATGAAGTTGACGTAGTTGGAAAGTGTGGGCTTAAAGGCGACGTAGTCAATGCCGACATCGAATTTTATCAGGGCAATCATCGTGATCCGTGCGATGACGGTGACAAAGAACAATGCCCCGGCGATGAAAAGGCCCGCGCTGATCGGGGCGATGGCGTAGATGTATCTTCGTTCATGTTTGTAAAGGCCGGAAGAGACGAACATCCATAACTGGTAAAAGATCCATGGGGCAGTTAAGACGAGCCCGAATACGAGGCAGGTCTTAAAGTAGATAATGAATTTTTCGGGTAACTGGATGGTTTGCAGTTCCGGGGTGATGCCGGCATAGGCCGTGGCGCTTTCGTAGGGCATTGCGACCAGGGCCAGCAGGAACTTGCCGAAGAAGAGGCAGACGATCATCCCTGCGCCCAGGCCCAGGAGGCTGCGTATGAGGCGCAGACGGAGCTCTTCGAGGTGGTCCCCGAGACTCATCGACCGCAGTTCTTCTTGTTTCGGTTCCATTATGTATTCTTTCTAAAGATTTAAACGGTCAGATTACACGAAAGCGGGGGATTTGGCAACCGTTTTCATTTGGGTTCGATTGCTGTTTCTATGCGAAAAAGAGGTTTTTTGAAGGCGGTTCCTGCATCTTTTCCCTTGAGGCGGCCGGAACGGGGGGATATAATCGCATCGGTTGGGGCTTTGAATGCCTGAAATTCCGTCGAAACCCATTGAATCAGGAAGCAGTAAATGATTATTCTCGTTATTAATGCAGGTTCCTCTTCGATTAAGTACCAGCTTTATGATATGCCTGAAAAGACGATCCTTGAGAAAGGGCTTGTCGAATGTATCGGCCAGGAGCAGTCTCGGCTGGTCCGCAAGACGCCGGAGGGGCCAATTGAGCTGGAAACGCCGATTCCGGATCATGAGGCCGGTATGGATATGATTGCTCATGCCCTGGCCTCGGGTGAGAAGGCGGTTCTTTCGGATATCGCCCAGATCGAGGCGGTGGGGCACCGCGTGGTCCACGGGGGTGAGGAATTTACCGGATCGGTAGAGATTAACGATCATGTGATTGAGTCTATCGAGAAGTTTGCCGACCTTGCGCCTCTGCATAATCCGCCGAACCTGACGGGGATCCGCGCGGCGATGCATAAGCTGCCGGCTGCCGTGCAGGTGGCTTGCTTTGATACGGCGTTTCACACCTCGATCCCGAAGACGGCGTACCTGTATGCTCTGCCATATGAGATTTATGAGAAGTATCGTGTCCGCCGGTATGGTTTTCATGGGACGAGCCATCGGTTTGTGACCCGCCAGGCAGCGGAGATGCTGGGCAAGCCTTTGGACGAGGTGAATGTGATTACGTGCCATTTGGGCAACGGCTGTTCGATTGCGGCGGTTAAGAACGGCAAATCGGTGGATACGTCGATGGGATTGACGCCGCTGGAAGGGCTGGTGATGGGGACGCGGACGGGTGATTTTGATCCGGCGATTTTGTTCTACCTGGCCCGGAAGGGGTATTCGATCGAGGACCTGGATAAGATGTGCAACAAGCAGAGCGGGCTTTTGGGGATTTCCGGGGAGTCGAACGATATGCGGAACCTCGATGAGCTGGCTCAAAATGGGCATGAACGGGCGAAGCTGGCGATTGATATTTTTTGCTACCGCGTGAAGAAGTATATCGGGACGTATACGTCTGTGCTGGGGCGGCTGGATGCGGTCGTGTTTACCGGCGGGATCGGTGAGAATAACGGGCAGATTCGTGAGGCGGTCTGCTCGGAGCAGACGCAGATTGGGATTGAGATCGATCCGGAGGCGAATGGGGCCTTTAAGGGGGAGGATTTGGATGTTTCGAGTCCGGATTCTCGTGTAAAGGTGCTGGTGATTCCGACCGATGAAGAGATTATCATCGCTAATGATACGTATCGAATTGCACAGGAATAGCGGTAATGGCCGATAATCAAAAACAATTTCTGCCTTTGACGCCTTCGCAGATTCAGCAGCTTGAGAAAAACGGCTGCAGGGCGAAGGACTGGCAGAAGGTTTTGGTTCATAAGGGGCTGATCGATCCGGAGCGGTTTCTGGGGGTGTATTTTTCGGGGACGGTTCGCCTGGAAGAGCAGACGGGGGCGGTGAGACTGAGCGAAACGATTACCGAGGAATGCGGGGTTTACCAGGCGGCTTTGCATAATGTATACCTGGCCTCGAATGTGTTTGTGCGGAATGTGAACAATCGCGTGGAGAATTACGCGATTGGCAGCGGGGCGGTGATTGACAATGTGGATTTGCTTGCGGGGGCGGGGCCGAGCTCGTTTGGCAATGGTGTTGAGGCGTCGGTTGTTTGCGAGGCGGGGGGCCGGGAGGTGATGTTGTATGATCGGCTGACGGCGCAGGTTGCGCATCTGCT
>CAYVUI010000096.1:0-17398 GCA_964454745.1 uncultured Pirellulales bacterium
TTTAGGGTTTTAGAACTATTTTTTCCTATCAAACTACGCTTGTTTAAGGGCTAGTATTCAACACTCAGCCGCTGCATATGTACCAGGTGCGTTTGCTGCACTCTGATAATTCGGACCTGTATTTCAACATTTACAAGGACAATTGCGAGCATTCCGGTATCTGGGGAGAGGATCGAACCGTAACAAGCTGGTTTGGTGAACCCTATAAGCTGGAGGTCAAAGGTAACGCGGCACACCTCGGCAACTATTATACGATTGAAGTGATTGACCTTGGCCTGATGCCTGATGATTATTCGAATATCTCAGACACGGCAGATCCGATTGTGCCTGATGGCTCCCATATAGACGGGGTGATTGACTATAATTCGAGCTTTGGCAGTGATAACGACTGGTTTGTCTTTACGCCGGCACCCAATACGCTCTATGAAGTTACCCTGACAGGTGAACTGAACAAAGGTTATAAATCGATGAGAATCTTCCAAATCGATGAGTTCGGCGGTCTTCACGAGACTCTGTCTCACAATGCCTGGACTACAGATGTATCTGTTCGGACATTTTTCATCGAAACCGATGATGATGTGTACGTACAGATGTACAATGCGGAAGGTGCATATACTTACAGCATCCGTTCACTGGGGCACTTCCCTCCGGATGGAAACTCAAATGATTGTGCTTCCGCGACGCTGATCCCGGTGGATGCTCCGCCTTTGCCCGGTACCTTGACACATAACCCGGACGGCAGTCTTGAAGAGGACTGGTTGACGTTCAACACCCAGCCGCTGCATATGTACCAGGTTCGTCTGCTGCACTCTAACAATTCGGATCTGTATTTCAACCTTTTCAAGGATAATTGTGAAGGCACCGGTGTCTGGGGTGAAGATCGAACCGTAACAAGCTGGTTTGGTGAACCCTATAAGCTACAAGTAAAGGGCAACGCGGCACACCTTGGTAACTATTACACGGTAGAAGTAATTGATCTTGGCCTGATGCCCGATGACTATCCGAATATCCATGAGAATGCGGGCATGATTCCCAAGGACGGAACTCCTATAGAGGGTGAGATCGAGTACATTTCAAGCTATCATTCAGATGAAGACTGGTTTACCTTTGTTGCCGGCCAGGATGGAGTTTATGATTTTCAGCTCGAAGCAGAAATAAACAAGGGCTACAAAAACATCAAGGTATACAGCAAGGATGAACTGGGTGTTTTACATCTAGAAAAGGACTTCAACGTCTGGGCCGGAAATATTGGCAGTTTCTCCGCTTCGCTGCTGGCGGGTGATATTTATGTGAAGCTCTCCAGTGAAGCCGGAACCTATGTATTCTCCGTTGTATCCCCGGAACCTCGCTGCGGCGACCTGGATCACCCGTATCCGCCGGGAGATGTCACAAAAGACTGTTACGTAAATCTTGAAGATCTGGCGGCAATGTGTGCAAACTGGATGACCTGTACAAGCCCGAATCCTCCCTGCACGGAGTAATTTTTGCTCCATACAGGCTTGAGCAGTGCGTTTAGTGCGTGCTGCTGACATTGAATTGCTTTCGCAAAGGCCTTCGATTTCGATCGAGGGCCTTTTTTCTTATCATGTCTGCGAAAATCCTTGAAAATTCTCAAAAATTGCACAAAATACCCTTAATATGCCGAGTAAGCGTGGGATAAGGGTTTAATTACTTTTTTGATCTGTATTTAGGTCATTCATATCAAAATCAGGGCAAGTGTTAGGATTTTGTGAAAAAAAGCACAAAAGGCTTGAATTGCATCTGCGTTTTACTACAATGTCACAAATTTTACGGCGCGCAATACGCAAAAACATTAAATTTAAAGGAGTTCAATTGTGAGAACCGTAGGTAAAACCCTGTTACTGATGTTGCCATTGCTTCTTTTGTCGCAAATGGCGTTTGGTCAGGATGTCACTGGAGCAACCGCGATTTCTGAGGACTACAGTATACCGCCGATATGGTATATTGCACCCATCGGTTCGCTGATTGCACTGGCTTTTGCAGTGATTTTCTACAATCTGATGATGAAGGCTCCGGAAGGCAATGACACGATGATCGAGATTGCCCGTCACGTTCGTGAAGGGGCCTATGCGTATCTGTTCCGCCAGTACAA
Source organism: uncultured Pirellulales bacterium (assembly GCA_964454745.1). GTDB lineage: Bacteria > Planctomycetota > Phycisphaerae > Sedimentisphaerales > Anaerohalosphaeraceae > CAYVUI01. The sequence continues at coordinate 2,114 of CAYVUI010000096.1, forward strand.
GGTGGTAACATACGTGTTTATTATCCTGTTGGTCATCTTTATGGTTCTGGCCTACCTCGGCGTTCAGAACCCGTTTGTTCCGATCGCGTTCCTTACAGGCGGGTTTTTCAGCGGCTTGTGCGGCTTTTTGGGTATGAAAACCGCGACAAATGCTTCTGCACGTACCGCGCAGGGTGCCAGCGAGAGCCTCAACAAGGGCCTGCAGGTTGCCTTTAAGAGTGGTGCGGTCATGGGCCTGGTTGTGGTTGGTTTCGGCCTTTTGGATATTTCACTGTGGTACTGGATCCTTGATAAGCTGGTTTACACCGCTTCAAACATGGAAAGCGGCCTGAGGTTTCTGGGCCTCCAGCTTGTTCCCGCCGGTATGGATTCCCATCATAAGCTTGTCGAGATCACGACCACGATGATCACTTTTGGAATGGGTGCTTCAACCCAGGCGCTTTTCGCACGTGTCGGCGGCGGTATCTATACCAAGGCTGCAGACGTGGGAGCCGACCTGGTCGGTAAGGTAGAAGCCGGTATTCCGGAAGATGATCCGAGAAACCCGGCAACCATCGCGGATAACGTGGGCGACAATGTAGGTGACGTAGCCGGTATGGGTGCGGACCTGTACGAAAGCTACTGCGGCTCGATCCTTGCGACCGCGGCACTCGGTGCTGCATTGCCGCATCTAAGTGGCCAGGCTTCCATGAAGGCCGTGCTGGCACCGATGGTTGTTGCAGGTATTGGTATTCTTCTTTCGATTGTGGGCATCTTTATGGTTCGCTGTAAAGAGAACGCAACCCAGAAGAATCTGCTGCGTTCATTGCTGGTCGGTACACTGGGCAGCTCGGTGCTGATCCTGATCGTACTGGCAATCATGGCGAGTACTGGCTGGATCACATGGGGTATTTTTGGTTCCGTGATCGCGGGGCTTGCATCCGGTGTGATTATCGGGCAGATTACTGAATTTTACACTTCTGATGAATTCGGCCCGACCAGGGGTATTGCGGATCAGGCCAATATGGGCCCTGCAACCGCGATTATCGACGGTATGGCAGTGGGTATGTTCTCGACCGGCTGGTCGGTAGTTACGATCGTAATTGGTATTCTGCTGGCATTTATGTTTGCAGGCGGTTTCAGTGATATTTCGATGGGTCTCTACGGCATCGGCTTTGCAGCTGTTGGTATGCTCTCAACCCTGGGTATTACACTGGCAACCGACGCATACGGCCCGATTGCGGATAACGCGGGTGGAAATGCCGAAATGAGCGGACTGGGGCCGGAAGTTCGTCAAAGAACAGACGCTCTCGATTCACTGGGTAACACCACTGCGGCAACCGGTAAGGGTTTTGCGATTGGTTCCGCGGCTCTTACGGCAATGGCTCTTCTGGCAGCGTATATCGAAGAAGTACGTATCTGGATCGGCCGCCTGGCGGCGGAAAGTGCGGATGGAATGTACACTGTTGGTCAAAAAACATTCACCGTGGCAGAAGCAAAAACAGCATCCGTAATGGACTTTGTAAATGCATACAATATGACGATTATGAATCCCAAGCTCATCTGCGGCCTGTTCATCGGTGCGATGATGGCGTTCGTATTCTGTGCAATGACTATGAAGGCCGTTGGACGTGCTGCTGGCGCGATGGTTAACGAAGTTCGCCGTCAGTTCAAGGAAATCCCGGGGATTATGGACAGCACTGCCAAGCCTGACTATGCACGCTGTGTTTCGATCTCGACGGCCGGGGCACAGAGGGAAATGATCGTTCCTTCCATGCTGGCGATTATCGTTCCGGTTCTTACCGGTCTGGTTCTTGGTGTGGCGGGTGTGATGGGTCTTCTGGCAGGCGGCTTGACGACTGGTTTCGTTCTGGCGATTACTCTCAATAACGCGGGTGGTGCCTGGGACAATGCCAAGAAGTTCATCGAAAAGGGCCACCACGGCGGAAAAGGCAGCGAAGCACACAAGGCCGGCGTTGTCGGTGATACCGTGGGTGACCCGTTCAAGGATACTTCCGGCCCGAGCCTGAACATCCTGATTAAGCTGATGACGATGGTCAGCGTGGTCTTCAGCGGGCTGGTTGTAAAACTGGCTCCCATGATTGCCGGCTGGCTCGGAATGGGATAATCCTTGACGAACCGGTAATAAAAGAGAAAATAGGGGTATGTCCGGACTGGGCATGCCCCTTTTTTATTGGATTATTTGATAGTGACAGGAAGCAGCAAAAAAACAATGAGTGAACAGAAACGAGTAAACGAACAGGGACGGGCATTTGCGATCGAGGCTGCGCGGATTGCCCGGGACCGCAACTGTACGGAAATCGTAGTGATTGACTTGGTGGATAAGAGCCCGGCGACGGATTATTTCATGATTGCCACCAGCACCAGTGACCGCCAGGGACGGTCTGTGGCCGATGAGATCGCGGAGCTTGCCCGTGAGAAGGGATTCGACCGGTTCGGCAGGGCGGGTTACGACCAGGGACAGTGGATACTTCTGGACTTTGTGGATGTGGTTGTGCATCTTTTCAGTGAAAAATACAGGGAATACTACGACCTCGAACTTCTTTGGGGCGACGGGGAATATATTACGTTTGATGAATGAGTAACCAGGTTTTGCGACAGGAGACGAGAATATGGAGATTTTTGATCAGCTAAAGACGTACATCCGCGATATTCCGGATTTTCCAAAGGAGGGAATCCTCTTTCGGGATATTACCCCGCTGCTTGCGGATAAGAAGGCCCTTGCTGCGGCCATTGAGGCCCTGGCAAATCCGTTTCGGGACAAGGATGTGCAAGTCGTAGCCGCTGCGGAGGCAAGGGGGTTTATTTTCGGTTCCGCTGTGGCAAAGGCGCTTAATGCCGGCTTTGTACCGGTTCGTAAAAAGGGCAAACTGCCCTCAAAAGTGGAATCGTTCACTTACGATCTTGAATACGGCACCGATACCCTTGAGATGCACAGCGACGCGGTAAAATCCGGCACGCGGGTGCTGATGATTGATGACCTGCTGGCGACAGGGGGAACCATGGCGGCGTGCTGCAAGCTGATGGAAAAGCTCGGGGCGCAAATCGTGGGATTGACGTTCCTGGTTGAGCTTTCGGCTTTAAAGGGCCGAGACAAGCTCAAGGGATATGATATTTACAGCGTGCTGCAGTATTAAGAGCAAAAGTTTTATGAATAAAATCCATGTAAATGTGCCGCCTCGGGTACAGGGCGGATATGATATTGTCATCCAGGCGGGATGCCTTGAGAGAATCCTCGGGCAAATGCGGGGTCGTTTTCCGGACAGGGGGTTTTTTATTGTCACGGATTCCAACCTCGAAAAGGCTGGGCATTTACAGGCCCTTCTTGGCGGACAGGATGTGCCGTTTTTTGTGATCGATCCACCCGGTGAAGTCAGCAAGCACATCGCAACGGTGACTTCGATTGTTGAGGCGATGGAAAAGGTGTTTCTGGGTCGTGATACGGTGGTTCTGGCCCTGGGCGGTGGAACAGTCGGTGATATCGGGGGTATATGCGGTGGATTGTTCAAACGCGGTGTGGAGGTAGTGCAGATTCCGACGACGACGGTCGCACAAGCGGATTCCGCGATCGGCGGCAAGACGGGAGTGGATTCTACGCTGAGCAAAAATGCTTATGGGCTTTTCTGGCACCCGGCAGCGGTATTTATTGATGTGAAAACGCTGCTGACGCTGGATGATCGCGAATTCAGGGCTGGTCTGGCGGAATCGGTAAAGCATGCCCTGATTGCAGATGAGGAGTATTTTGCCTGGATTGAGGGAAATCTGGATGCACTTTTAGCCAGGGATTTGGAAATCCTTGAGACGCTGGCTGAATATAATTGCCGGATTAAGGCGTCCGTGGTAGAAGAAGACCCGACGGAAAAGAACATGCGTCGTATCCTCAATTACGGCCATACGTTAGGCCATGCGGTCGAATCGGCCAGCGGGTATTCAATCCTGCATGGCGAGGCGGTGGCGATTGGGATGGCTGGGGCGTCTCTGATCGGGATGGAACTGGGATTCACCAATCAAGGTGACCATAAGCGGATTGCGAAAGTGCTTACCCGGCTTGGACTTGGATTGAAGGTGCCAGCAGAGATGGAAAACGAGGCGCTTTGGGAAATCATGAAAAGGGACAAAAAAGCCGCGGCAGGGCGGCCAAAGTGGGTGCTTATAGAGCGAATCGGGGCGGCACTTTGCCGTGATGGCCAGTGGGCCTGTGACGTTGAGGAAAAAATAGTCGATAAGACTATCGCAAGCCTTCGGTAGAGATTATTTCCAGTTCTTAATTGCTTCCGAATGTTTCACGCCATGCGTAAGGTGTTGTTTCGTAGTGGTTTGTGCGTAACCTGGCAGCTGCGCGGTGCGTGTTTTTGAAATCGGGATCATTTACGGTAATTCGATTCGCGGCGAGGAAATCACAGGCGAGTTTTGCGACGGATTGGGTCGGCTGGGCTTTTTTCTGCTGACTGATCCAGTGGATGATCTGCTGCTCTGTCATGATTTGAATCCTTTCTTTGATAATTTACCGTGGTTACTATACTTATCGGCATTTTAAAGTGGATAGATTAGGTAATTATGGAAGAGGCTTCTCAAATCTGCAATAAACAATGTGAAATTTTCCATCATAGTGCTACAGCTATAGGATTGTAGATGAAAGCACCCGACTAAAAAGGATCTTCGTAGTCCGTATTATGATACCTGACTTCGTTATCATTTTCATTTGCCGTCATACCGGTATTGATTTCACTGGACATGTTCAAGGACGAAATAATGGCCGGGATTCCAGCTTTGGCAGACCAGGAAGAGCTTGCCGTCGTGCTGGTGCCAGATGACATTGTGCAGGTGGTCACATTTTTCGATTCCGAGCTCTTCTTTGGGCCGAATGGTCGAGATCAGTTCATACGTCTCGGCATCGAGGATATAGATCGGGGCCGGTCGGTCCGGGTTCGGGTCGTCCAGGCTGCCCACTACGGCGTACCATCGCTCGTTCCATCGGGTGTAATTGATTCCGCAGGGACGCGAACCGTTGGCCAGGCGGTGTGTGCGCTTGTAGTGGCCGTCAAAAGTATAAACTTCCAGCCGGGAATTGGGCCGGTCGGCAATCACAAGCCGGCCGTCGGCAGGAGACCGGTTGACTCCGTGAGCGGTGCCGAATTTGCCGTGGACGTTTGCATCCTCGGTTTTACCGCCAAAAAAGCGGTTCCACTGCTTGCTGGACAGATTCACCGTCGAAATGTAATTTGCGCCATACCCGTCGGAGACAAGCAGTTCTCCGTCATTGAGGATAACATCCGTCGGCCGAAATGGATTTTGTGCGTCCATATAGGGTTCCACTTCAGGGCGGGGCAAAATGAAATCCACCTCGCCGTCCAGTGTCACCACCGCGACCATTCCGTTTTCATTGGCCGGGAGAAAGAGACGGACATCCCCGTCTATTGTCCCGATTTTTGTGCTGTGGAAATTGATCTTGACCAGGTCCGTCGGCAATTCAATCAGTTCCTGCACGGTCAAATCCGGACTGATCCGGAGCAGCCCGCAACCGGGCATACCATAATAAATATATCCTTGGTTGGGTCGTGAATCCGTGGCAAATCCTCCGTGCAGTTGTTCTTCCTGTGAGAGTACGTTTTTGGGCAGTGTTCGCAGGTCCGGACATTCAGTAAACACAAAACCGCTTTGCCCGCTTCGTTTGTAGCGATTCATGATTTTCTCCTTGTAAATCAACTTCTTTGATGTTTTATACGCTGGGGGAGCGACATCGTTCGGATATATTCCCAACACCAATTGCAATCTGGAGAGCGAAGTTTTTTGAGGAAAAAGTTTCAATCCAGGCAGAAACACAGATGATTCTGCTTATGTACGTGGGATTTTTCTTTATAAGCCTTTTGCCTGTAATATTTGTGAGAATTTGCTTGAATCTTCCATGGTGAAATCGCCTTCATCCGAAATATGATCCCGAATTAAGTGAAAAGATGAATGTGACCCACCTGAGGGTGTGAATCTGGAGGGGAAGGTGGATTTCGGTGATTACACCCAAGCGGCAGGGAATTGGCTGTAAGCAGCTCTATAGGCAGGAGGGCGGTGTATTGGGATTTAACCAGACAGCGGTTGTTTGAGTGAAGAGAACGGCTTGAAATTCCCACAGGTTTCAGGTATAACCCGATATCGTTAATTGTTGCTGATGAATATGCAGGAGTCTGCTGATGAAGCGAAGAGATTTTTTACGTAGTGCTGTGGGTGTCAGTGTTGCCGGGGGGCTTGGCAGTTTTCTTTCAGGTTGTGTTCCCGCCGAGCCGTCTTCTGCTGCGAAAAAGCCAAATATTGTATACATTATGGTAGATGAGATGCCCCAGCGGGCCTGGTCCGGCGGGGGGACCGATCAGCTTTATACCCCCAACCTGGAGCGGCTGGCGAAGCGGGGGATGGCGTTTCGCCATTGTGTGTCGAATAATCCGATTTGTGTGCCGCACCGGGCGATTCAGCTTACCGGCCTGCATTCACATCAAAACGGCATGCGGTGGAACTCAAGCCGGTGTACCAATACGGGCAATTACGGGCTGCATCCGTCGAATCCGAGCTGGGCGAGGGAGCTGAAAAAGGCGGGCTACCGGACCGGGTATGTCGGAAAGTGGCATTTGTACGGGGACAAAGATGGAACCTTTACAGGCCTGGACGGCAAGCCTTACGAGGCAAAGCAGGTGCCGGAGGGCGAGGCGAGGTTTGGTTTTGATGATCTGTGGGCCGAGCGTTATTACATCGATAAGAAAGAGCGGATCAAGGGGTATTTTGATGAAAACGGGCAGTTAGTTCACTGGGGGGATTATCCGCCGGCGGGGATGTTCGCGACGATGTTCGATTTTATTGACAGGTACAAGGATGAGCCTTTTGCGGTGATGTGCTGCCCGAACAAGCCGCATCCGCCGTTTGAAAAACCGGCACCACCGCAAAAATGGGTGGAGTTTTACCGTGACCGGCTGGGCGCAAATGGAAAAAATGTACAATTGCGGCAAAATGTACCCGAGGAATTTCGCACGGACCAGACAAAATGGAAACATTTTTATTTTTACGCTCATATCAGCGCGATCGATGAGTTGGTGGGGCAGCTTCTGGACAAACTGGACCGGTTGGGGCTTACGGAGGATACTCTCGTCGTGTTTACCAGCGATCATGGTGAGCTGCTGAATTCTCATGGCAAGATGCACAAGCGCTGGCCCTGGGATGAATCGGTACTGGTGCCGTTTTTGGTAAGCCGGCCGGGTGTGATCGCCGAGGGGCGTAAGTCGGACGAGGTCTTTTCGAGTATTGATATCGCGCCGACACTGCTGGGACTGTGCGGAATTGAGGCGCCCAAAGAGATGCAGGGGATGAACCTGTCCGGTTATATCCGGGGCCGGAACAGTGACATCCCGGAATATGCACCGATTATGTATATCCGTCCGCCGGAGGGGAATTATATGACCGAAAAGGTGCCCGAACTTGCGGATTACCGCGGAGTGCGGACCAAGCGGTATACCTATACCAAACGCCGGGATCCGGCAGGGCAGGCGGATGGAAAAGTAACTCCCTGGCAGCTTTATGACAACGAGAAGGATCCGTATCAGTTGACGAATTTGATCGATGATCCAGCCTATGCGGATATTCGCGCGAAACTGGATAGCTTTACGAATGAATGGCTGGCGAAAGTAGGGGAGAGATTCGGCTGATTGCCAAGGTTTCAGGCGATATCGACGGGAACGTATTCGTGATCGGGATTCTTGTCTTTCGCTTTCGCGACGGCGAACATCTCCTTCCAACATTGGACGACATTACCATGTGGAGCAAGGTCGTTCTTGAGGATTTTGTGCAGTTTGGGCAAGTTCTTTGACGGCACACCGGGGAAGATATGATGATCGACGTGATCGTCAAGGCCGCCGAAGATCAGGTGTGTGAAAGGGTTGACCCGGATGGAGCGGGTGCAGAGGCGGAAATCATTTACGTTGTAAAGCCGGCCGATATGCTCGGTGGAGTGCCAGAGGTTTTCTATGGACGCCCCGATCTGCCAGGCGATGGTGATAAAGACGATAGGTTCCCAGCGGCGAAAATACACGGCGCCGGCAACAACCGCGGCATGGAAGAGAAGATAGCAAAGGGATTCGATTCGGATCACTAGCAGGTCGGCGGGGGTGCAGTGGTCACGCATCATGCGGTCTTTTTTGCCGAATACGCGTTCGATATTGAGCTTGATGTCTTTGTACAGGGCATATACGGCACCGATGACGAGGATGTTAAGGATCAGTGTAAGCAGGTAACGGCGAAGCCATTGGGTGGTGATAACATCGGGCCAGGGAGTTTCCGGATCGAGGCCGCGGATCATCGTGTAGCGATGGTGGAGTCGGTGCGAAATGCGGGCGTACCGGGCACTGTTCCAGACGAGTGCCTGGACGATTTGGAATATGATCTCGCTGAGCGGGTCGAGAGATTTATCGAAGACGATTTTGTGCTGGAGTTCATGGGCAAGGGCGATCAGGAAACCGTAAAAGAAGTAGTAGATATAGATTATGGGGATTGCCAGCAGGAAATTGATGCGCGAGACATAGATCGCGGCAGCGGCGAGGGCAATCATTATGGCGGCATAGAGAGTCACGCGGATGATACCGTGGAGGTTGCTTCGCTGGGAGAGTTCACGAAGGACTTGCGGGTCAATCGGCAGACGGTTCCATTGTTTTTGCTCGGTGTTCCAGTCAAATTTGGCAAGTTCACCGCGGGGTGTAAATTTGTATTCCATCGGTATTTCCTGGCAGTTTTAAAAGCTTCTATAAAACTTATAATACAAAAAAAGACCCTGCAAATGCAAGTAGAATCTCAGTTTGTATGCCGTTTGCGTTTCGAGAGGAGAATCAGGTTGCGAACCGCCTCGGTGGTTCGTGCAGTCAGGACATTCTTCTCGAATTGTTTATCCTGTGCGGTCTGGGCGACGGCCATCAGGGCCCGTAGATGGTAGTTTCGCTGGTCCTTTGTGCCCACGAGGATGAACATGATATGGACGGGGTCTTGCGTATTTGGAAACCTGATGCCGGGTTTGGAACGCACAATCATGACATCAAACTTGTTTTCACCCCCGATGACTACATGGGGGATGGCCAGGCCGGGTTGGATAATGGTTGCGCTTTGTTTTTCACGTTCGATGAAGCGGTTGTAGAGCGTGATTTTGTCCACATTCAGACGTGGGGCGAGAATCTCTGCGATCCTTTCAAATACGGAGGCGGAATCTTCGGGTTGTTCAATATCGAGGATTTCAGCATTTTGTACCAGGTGGTCAAAGCGGTCCTGGGTTACCTGATCGCGTTCAAAGAGGATGTCGCGAAGCTCGTTTTCGAGAGAATCCGGGGCTGCAAGGGTTTTGTCTGTGACTCTCTGTACAATGTGCATTACCGCACTCTGGCGGCGAACACGACGGGAGATAAAGGCAAAGTACCAGATCAGGCTGATGAGGATAAATCCGATTGCCAGGGAGATTGGAACCAGTCCCATGTCAATGATGAGCAGGAAATAAACGATAATGGAAATAACCTGCAGGTACGGGTAGAGCGGGGAATAGAATTTTGGGCGGTACGACTGGAGACGACTTTCCCGCATGATGATCACAGAGGCGTTGGCAAGCATGTAGAGCAGTATCAGTAGTGTCGAGGCGGTTTTGACAAGATCCTCGATATCGAGAAACGCCAGGGCGGCAATCATGAACAGTGATGTGGCAAGGATGCTGATATGAGGGGTTTCGAAGCGGGAATTTACTCTTCGAAGGAACCCCGGCAAGAGGTTGTCTCGGCTCATGGCCAGCGGGCAGCGGGAAGCAGCAAGGATGCCTCCGTTGGCGGTGGTAATAAATGCGGCGGCAGCGGCCAGGCCCATGATAATGTATCCAGGGGTGCCCAGAAATGCCTTTGCGGCCAATGAGATGGGAACCAGGGTTTCGGTCAGCGGGCCCGGATCGAGGACGCCGACGGTGACAAATACGGTCAGGAAGTAACATAAACTGACACAGAACCAGGCCAGGAGAATACCGTACATCATGTTCTTTTCAGGGTTGCGGACTTCCTCGGCAATGGTGGTGACCTTGGTAACGCCGCCGAAGCTGATGAACACCAGTCCGGCGGTGGCTGCAAACGCAACAGGGCCGTGGGGCATAAAATTGTCAAAACGCATGACTTTGACCGAGGGCAGACCGGCGATAATGAACAGGGCCAGTGAGGCGTAGAGGGCTGCGACGAGGATGACCTGGAAACGGCTGGCATGACGGACACTGACGATGTTCAGGATCGTAAAAAATAAACAGCAGATAATGGCGATCATTCGAAGTTGGATCGTGGTCAGCTCGATTCCGGTCTGACCGGACACGATAATCTGAATGAAGGCGGTCATGCCGACAATCGCAAAGGCGCTTTTCAGTGCGAGGGCGAACCATGTGGCCAATCCGCTGAAAAAGCCCAGTATGGATCCAAAGCTGCGTTCAATGTAAAAGTATGTTCCGCCGGCCCGGGGCATAGCGGTGATCAGCTCCACATTGCTAAACACGCTGGGCAAAATGAGAACCGAAGCGAGAAGATAGGCAATGATAACGCTGGGGCCTGTATTGGCAAAAGCCAGGGAGGGAAGGATAAAAAGTCCTGAGCTGATCATGGCTCCGGAGGCCAGGCAAAAAACATCCAGAAGGCCGAGTTGTTTTTTCAATGACTGCAACGTACGCTCCATCGTATTCTTGTCGCAATATCCATAAGCGGTTTTTTCGGATTCAGTAAATACGATTTTACAGAATAAGCACGACGAAATCCAGAAAAAAGAAGCAGCTTTACCGTGGAATTTGCGCGCAGAAAAGGGGCCGTAAGTCTCATTACCCGTAATGACCTTACAGCCCCTTGCAGCTCTGTTATTTCATCCTATTCGCGAGGTCTCCCGGCCCCGAGGATAGGTGTGTTATGCTCTTTTGCGGCGAATGAGCAGCCCGCCGAGACCGAGCAGCGACATCGTGATCGGTTCGGGCAGAATTTCTGTGTACACCAGGTCGAGCGTATCAACCACGGCAGTAGAACTGTTCAGCGCGAGATACACAGTTACATCGCCTGTGATCTCGAGATCTGCTGTGAACTGCGTGCCGGGCTGGGGCAGATTGCCATTAAACCCACCTACCGTCAGTTCAAATTTGTAGGCATCCTGAACGAGAGCCTGTCCAAGCGGACCTGCAGCGGGGTAAACCAGGGGATTGCCCTGCCATGCACCGGGTGCTGCCGGCTCGATGAAGATATAACCCAGCCAGGGCTGATCGTCATCTGAATTCACGCCGATCGTTACGATGGGCTCGCCTGTATTGTCGACTGCAACCTGACTCAGGGAGATCGATGCCATAGAGGTGGTTGACACGAGGAGGATTGCTGCACATACCAACATCATTTTCGGGGTCTTGAGACTTTTCATAACCTTACTCCTAAACAGAAAATACTAATTATTTTTCTCACTACATTACCCATTCAATGTTAATATAGAGAAACCAAATCTCTATACACACAATGTAACTCAATTAGCATTTTCCTCGACCCCTTCAGTCTCCCCGATAATACTTTATTTTCGTAAAAAGTCAAGGTTTTTCTCGGACCTTGCCCCAAAAATTAGAAAAATAGGTAATTTTACTTATATGCAAAGTCTTAAAAATCAGTTTTTAGTCTTAAAATGAGCTTGTTGCTATCTTTTTGAATCATTTATTCTGCTGTATTTCTTCGATTTCACGACAGAATTCTCAAAAATTCGATTACAATTGAAGAAGTTTACACTGTTTTTTGTATATGGTGTATTAGGTTGTACGCTGTTAAAAAATTAAAAAAACGTAAATTCTTAGACGAAAACAGGCATGTCTGTGTCTTTAATGATGAAATCAGCGAATCAATACTGAGTCAGGTCCGGATGAAGTTTTTGAAAACAGGTAAAGGAAGGCTTGAGAAATTAGAGGCTCTTTATGAGGCCTATAAGCAGCCGATGTTGAAGACCGCTTATATCCTCTTTCGTGATCCCGCTGCGGCCGAGGATGCGGTGCAAGAGATCTTTCTCAAACTGGCCAAGCGGCCCGAAGCGGTCAAGGGGATTAAGCAACCGGGAAAATATCTCTTTTCCTGTATTGCGAATGAAGCCCGAAATTATTACCGTGACATGGGCAAAAAACCGCAAAGAGTCTCTCTTTGCGAACCGGTGGAAAACTGTAATCCGCCCGACAGGTGGCTGATTCTCAGTGAAGAACTTGAGACACTCTCTCGGGCAATGGACACATTGAGTTATGAGCAGAAAGAAACGGTTCTTTTGCATGTAGAAGCGGGGATGAAATTTCGGGAAATTGCAAAGCTGGAGGGGATTTCGATCAACACGGTCATGAGCCGGTATCGATACGGGATTGAAAAACTCCGGAATCAATTAAACGGGGAGGTATTACCATGAAAGACGAAAAACAAGTACACGACTATATTCAGGGCATTGAAGTAAATACGCATGCCCGGACGGATGCGCAGTTTCTCGAGCAACTGAGGGCCGAGCATGAAAAGGCGGTGAATCAGCGGCATATTCGGCCCTGGATTGGTACAATGGCCGCGGCATTTGCGATCCTGTTGTCTATCAATGCGGTTCTCTTGTTTCAGTATCTTAAAAAGGATCAAACGGACTGGAACCTTGAAAAGAGCCTTAGGGCTTTGCATGAAGTGGATTCCTTTGTAATGAAGGCTTACTCCTCTTCAGGACAGGAATATATTGTACATGTTAAGGGCAATCCTTATATGGGGGACGACTACCGGGCTCGGTTGGAATCCAATCGGGAGATATTGGTCCTTTCGGGGGGGAATAAGTACTCCATTGGCAAAAATCCGCTGAATTCAATCGGTCTTGCATCTTATGACGCCTTTTCGGATGAACTTCCTCCAATTCGACGGGCAGAGAATGATAACATGCATCCGGCAGTTGGAATCCCGGATATGGGATGCGGAACGTTTGAACAAAACGTAATAATTGAAAAGGTGGAACGAAAAAGTTATTACGTTGTGACTGGCACGCATCAGGAATCGGGGGACCGGTTTTCCACTGTTTTTGATGCGGAAAGTTCGCTTCCCGTGAAAAGTACGATCTGGAAGGGTGGCAAGAGGCACCATTTCGTTCAAAGTGAGGTATTGCAGTACAATTCGTTTATCCCGGACGAAATCTACGAGATTGGTCTTTCAAAATAAATGAAAACTTTCTATTAAGGAGAAAAACATGGAACGGAAGCATTTGCTATTGACGATTTCTCTGCTGGTGGTGCTTTGCGGCATTGCTTTTTCGCAGAGTATCGCGGATTACGCAATGGCCGGTGACAAACCCGAGGGTGCCTGGGTTTACAGTGAGCGGCCGGTACGTATATTCAGCCCGCGTGAGTCTTTTTATGACCCTTCACAGATGATCGATGAGGCGGGGAAATTTCATGGGACATCGATCCGGTGGGTGTATTTCAGTGTTCGTTCAGCCAAGGATAAAGAGTATGTGAACAAAAACAACGGATACGCCCGTTTCGGTGACAAAATCCGCAAAGCGGGCTTTGTGCTGGGCGGAACGGCCAACAGTGGACATGGTGAAACGCAGCCGGGACGTGATCGCGACTATCTTGGTGAGGAGCTGATTACCTGCGATGTCACCAGCAAAGAATATCGTGAATATACTGTACGGGATATTCAAAGATACATGGATGCAGGCTGCGGGCAGATACACTTTGATGATCCGAGTCGCACGTATAGTTCGGTGGTACGAATGACCGGCGGGGGGTTCAGCGAGTCTGCCATTGGAAAGTTTAATCAATATCTTGACAAGCACATCGCTCCCGGACTGCTTCTCAGTTGGGGCATTTCTCCTGACGATGTACGAAGCGGAAAATTTGATTTCATGATTTTTGTACGTAAGATTGGTGATCCCCAGCGTGTGAAAGCCAAGTATCCTGAGCTTTGGCAGCAGTTCGTGGATTTTCATGCGAAAGAGCTGGAGAGTTTTTACAATTATGAAAAAGTGAAGGCACAGGAGTATGTTGACAGCAAAGGGTACGGCTTCAGGGTGGTATTTAGCTGCAATAACGGCTCATTGAATAAGCTGGATGGGATTCCATACGGTTTTGAGGTTTGGGATTACTTCCAGGGTGAGACCAGCGCAAATTATACCGTACAGACCGTGCAGCATCATTATAATACGATCCGCGGCGCCCGGGAAATGGGCAAGGCCCAGTATTTTTTGGCTTCGAATGACTGGTATTGCGTTTCTGAACAATGGTCGCCCGATTGCGGACGGGTTCCGTATCTTTTCAGTAATCAGTCTATCGTCAGTTCGTTCCTGAAGTATATGACTGAACTTGAAAAGGCCGGGGATGACCCTGCGAAGCAATTCGCCGCAAGAAAAACGATCGAACAAAGGATTCCGCGGTCATTGGTCAATTCGATTTTAAGCCATTCGGACTGGGAAGAGATGATCGGTGAGGGTGTCCCAATCGATCCGGTCGGCAGGAAGCTTTATGTTGAGCGGTCCCGCAGGGCGATTGGACTTTGTTATGCGACCGGTTCGGCGTTTTTTGCCCCGTATGACCGCTGGATTCGCGGATATGACGGTCTTCAGCATGGGGTTCGTTTCTTCGGCAGATACGATGAATTCGGTGACTTTTATGCCTTCATTGAGGAAAATGCCGCCTTGTATGATGATCACGAAGAGGTATTTGTAACCGGCGATCAGCTTGAAATGGAATATCGTGCCAGAGGTGTCCCCGCTTCACTGCGGCCTGTCGTTCTTGCAGGCGGATCGGGTGACCTGTTTGCGGCGGTACGTGCGATTGCCAGGGACGAATCGAGTATCGTGGTTCACCTGGTGGACTGGAAGGCTGACTTTGAGAACGGCAGTGAAGAGAATCATTACGGACGTATGCCGTTTTCCGTTCGGCTGCAAAATGTCGCCTTTGGTCAGCGTCCTGACCGGCCGATGGAGATGTACCTGCTGCGGCCGGGAGAGGAACCGATGAGGCTCGATGGTGTCATTTCCCCGGGCGGATATACCTCTTATGACATTCCAACGCTGAATCCTTACGGCGTGTTGAGCCAAAATTTGCCGTAAAAACGATTTGCCAATCCATAAAAAGGCAGGGTGCACGGAGCATCCTGCCTTTTTTATTTGCCTTTACTTGCCCAGGTCAACTGAGTTGATCCCCCATGGACGCAGGGGCTGCCAATCGTGAGCCGTAACCGTTCACAGGTATTTTGATAGTATTGAGCGACGCACTCAAAGCCAAAA
>CAYVUI010000097.1:0-17319 GCA_964454745.1 uncultured Pirellulales bacterium
AGACCGGCGTGAGCCAGGTCGGTCCCTATCTGCCGTGGGCGTAGGAATCTTGCGGAGATGTTTCCTTAGTACGAGAGGATTGGGAAGCACTAACCTCTGGTGTACCAGTTGTCCCGCTCGGGGCACGGCTGGGTAGCTATGTTGGGAAAGGATAACCGCTGAAAGCATCTAAGCGGGAAGCCCACTCCAAGATGAGGATTCCATGAGAGCCCTGGAAGACTACCAGGTTGATAGGCCGGGTGTGTAAGTGGCGAAATCCATTAAGCTTACCGGTACTAACGCTCGAATACTTGACCATATCTATCATGTGTTGTTTGCGATCGCCAAGACGGATTGTGTGTTGGTAGATCTTGCAAATTGATTTGGCTCTTTTTATCATCAATTCGCTATTTCTTGTCTGCTCTTTTACTTTTTATACTGATATGATCCGGCAGCCGGGTTCTGTAAGACGCCAGAGGCGTATTTGTGTACAGGATTTGGCGAGAATGGCCGGCATAACGAATATCTGGTGACTATACTGGCGGGGACACGCCTGATCCCATTCCGAACTCAGAAGCTAAGCCCGCCCGGCCGATGGTAGTCCTTTCGGGCGAGAGTAGGTGATTGCCAGGTTTATAAGGGAGAGTTGTTTTTACGGCTCTCCCTTTCCTTTTGCGCATTTTTTGGGTATAAATTGTTTTACGTGTAACAAAATTGAGGCAAATTGTAGATGTAGATGATATATTTCTGGATTACAATCCTGCTGCTTTTGAACCTTGTGGGGCTGGCGATGGTTCTTTTGAACCTGCCGGGCAACTGGGTGATGATCGGTTTTACGCTTTTGTTTGCGTGGTGGCAGTGGGACCGGGGGGTATTTTCAGTTGCGACGCTGGTTTTGGTGGTGGTATTGGCTTTCCTGGGGGAGATTATCGAGTTTTTTGCCGGGATGGGAGGGGCAAAGCGGTCCGGCGCGAGCTGGAAGGGGGCATTAGGTGCGTTCGCTGGTGGTATTGCAGGGGGGATACTGGGTACGTTCCTGGTGCCTGTCCCTGTTTTTGGTACATTAATTGGGGCTTGCGCGGGTGCGGGAATTGGAACGTGGATTGTGGAGCATGCGATTCTGGGCAAGACGATGGATGAATCGGTCCAGAGCGGAATGGGGGCGGGAATTGGTGTTTTTGTGGGGACATTGAGCAAATTCGCGATTGGGGTGGTCATTTATTTCATCATTGCGGCGGCGGCTTTCTGGAAATAGTCCGTTTTTGGATCAAAAAATGGGTTGAAAAGCTTTTTCAATTATTCAGAACAAGGGAGGGGTATGGTTTCGTAGATAAACTTAGGCGCGGCTAACAAAAAAATAGTATCGTTTACGAAAGGAAATAACGATGAAACCGAAAATTTTAATACCAACGCTGGTCATTATAGCCGTTGGGCTGGCTGCCATCGGGATTGTGGCAAACATGAACACGGAAACCCCCCAGGCGGCAGTTGCAGGAGAAAAAGGCCATTCGCATATGCATGGCGGTACCGCAAGCTGCGGTGAGGTCATGTGTGAGAAGAAAGAATGCTGCAGTGAGAGTGGGAAATGCTGCGGTAGTAAGGGTGAAAAAGACGCCATGACGGAGGTTCCCGGGCAAGAGGCGCTGGCTATGATGAATTTCACCCTGACGGGCAATGACGGCAAAGAGTATCAACTGAGTGATTATGCTGGCAAGATCGTGGTTCTGGAGTGGTTTAATCACAGTTGCCCGTTTGTTGTGCCTCACTATGAGAAGGGGACGATGACAAGCCTGGCGAATAAATACTCCGATGAGGGTGTGGTCTGGATGGCGGTAAACAGTACGATTACGGCACCTTTGAGTATCGATAAG
This sequence comes from uncultured Pirellulales bacterium, assembly GCA_964454745.1. GTDB lineage: Bacteria > Planctomycetota > Phycisphaerae > Sedimentisphaerales > Anaerohalosphaeraceae > CAYVUI01. The sequence continues at coordinate 1,851 of CAYVUI010000097.1, forward strand.
GAGTTCGCTGAGGAATATGACATTCCTTACCCGATTCTTAATGACCGCAGCGGTAAGGTCGGCCGGATGTTTGGTGCGACCAATACACCTCAGATCTATGTAATCAACCCAAAGGGTCAGATTGTGTACAACGGCCCGATTGACAACGCACACCGGGGCGTCGCTCCGGATCAATATACACCGTATGTAGACAACGTACTGGCGAAGCTTACAAGCGGTGAGCCTGTTACCGCTACGACGATCAAGCCGGTAGGTTGTACTGTAAAATACCCAAAGTAACGGGTTTAAGCGATTGAACAGTAACCGGGCCCTGCAGCCATGTGCTGGTTGCGGGGTCTTTTTTTTGATTGAAGTGAAACGGGCTTGCATTGTTAGGGCCGGCTAACTATAATGGGGTTATGGAAGTTAAGGAAAAGAAAATCAGTGCGTCTCTTGAGGATTATCTTGAGGCAATCCTCTATTTGACCCGTGACGGGCAGGATGCGAGGGGTAAAGACATCGCTGAGCGGCTTATGGTGGCTAAATCTTCCGTGACGGGTGCTCTTCGGCTGCTTCGGGAGAAAGGCTTGGTCAATTACCGGCCGTACGGGCGTGTGAGCCTGACGGGGCCGGGGCGGACGGCGGCAATGGGTGTCGCCCGCAAGCACTCGATTTTGAAGAGTTTTTTCATGGACGTTCTGGGTGTGCGGACGGAAAAGGCCCAGGCGGCGGCGTGCCGGGCTGAACATGCGCTGGGCCCGGAGATCATCGGGCGGCTGCTGGCCATGGTCGATTTTGTCCGCAGTGATGACGTGATTGCGAGTGAATTTGTCGAGAAATTCAAGGTGTACTGCCATGAACTGATCGAGCGAGGGATTTCCCAGCTCGATGGGCAAATTGATTTGTTCGAGGATGAAGATGAGAATTTCGAAGAAACCGAGTCCTAATTGCCTGCTTTCGGCGGCGCCGGAATCGAGGCCGATGACGGTTACGCTGATCGACGCAGGGCATGGTTTGAACCGGCGGCTGGCGGAGATGGGGATTTTGCCCGGTGCGACGCTGACCGTGCTGCAAAATCGCGGGAAGGGGCAATGCGTGGTTCAGGTTCAAAATTCGCGGCTGGTTCTGGGCCGGGGCATGGCTCATAAAATTCATGTTCGGTCGAAATCGCTGGGCGTTCCGGGCCGGGAAGGATAACGTATTTGATGTTGCTGCTGAATTGGGGGCGATATGATTGAGAAATTGATAACAGGGCTGATTCTTGCTTTTGTGGCCGTGATTGTTGGGATTTATTTTTACCGGATGTGGACGGGCAAGACCAGGGGCTGCGGGGGTTCGTGCGGATCGTGCGGGTCAAAAGCGGCAGGCAAAGATGGTGTCACGTGCGGGGATAAAGAGGAGCAGGGCTGAATTTCGCGGTTTGGGTTTAGTACTGTGTCCGAGAAAAAGTGCAGGATCAGCTTACAGCAACAGTGCGATCTGCTGTGTTCGGCTCCATCAACAATGTTTCAACATTGCCTGCTTCGACGGCCTTGCATCTCGCCTGTTTTGTCGGCGCTGAATCCGGCATTTTTCAGTGGACAAAGCACTAGTCTTCTTGCGGGGGGCAGTAATAGGCGGGATTGTTCGAGAGCCAGAGTTTGGAGAAGGAGGAGTAATCCTTCATGTCGATTTTAAAGTCCTTGTAGAGGTCGATGTCCTGCTCGGCGGGGAATTTCATCCAGCTTTTCCAGAGGCAGGACAGGTCATTTAAGTCTACGACATAGCTTGATTCGGCGACATCGCCGGGGAGGGGGTCAATGACTTCAAAGGCCATGGCATAGTCGGTTTCTTCGAGGAAGGATTTGTTGGCGACCTTTATCATATAGGTTCCGGCCTGGAGGAAGAGCAGGTCGATTTTCAGCGTATTGTTCTGCAGGGAAGATTGCCTGTAAAGCGGCAGGGAACTGGTGGTTACATAGCAGGTCAGTTCGAGTTCGGTATTGAAGGGCAGGTAGGTGTCGCCGTTTTTTTCGATTCGCCTGTCCCATGCGAGAGAGAGAACGAGCCGCTGCTTCTTTTTGATTCTGAAGAAATAGGTGTGGGTGTCATACCATCGTATGTGCTCGCGTGCCCAGCCTCTTTGGGCGTCGATGATCGAGTTTTTGGAGATTTGCGAGGTATTGAGGATTTGCCACGCATGATAGGCGTTGAGGCGTCCGTATCCTCTCTGGAAATGGTAGATTTCGTTTACGGTGCTGTTGCCGTCCTTGTCGTTGATATTGGGAAAGGCGGAGGTGAGCATAACGGCCCGGAGGACTTCGGGGTGGTGGTCGTAGGGATTGGGCGAACTGTCGGCGTAGTCGAGCAGCAGGGCTGCGGTGCCGGCGAGGTGCGGGACGGAGAGGCTGGTTTCCCCGTTTACGGATTTGTAATAGGTCCAGTTTTCGTCTGTCCAGTCCTGTGAGTTCGACGCTCCGGGTACGATTTGTCCCCCGGCGGGTGTAACGAGGTCGGGTTTGTATCTCTGGTCGTCGGTGAGCCCATGGCCGGAGTTGTGTCCGACGCGCTGGTAATCTCCGTTGGTTTCCATCCGCAGGCCGCCTGCGGTCAGACCGTTGTAGGCGTCGCCGAAGACGGAGATTTTGTCGGGTGAGTTTCCGGCGGGCATGGCGAGGAATACATCATGTTCCTGTGCGTAGTAGTCTGCGATGAGGGTATAGTCGCTCATGCCGTCGGGAGATGAACCGAGGGCAAAGCCGGCGGTGATGACGCGGCAGTTGTGATTGACGATCAGGTCGTAGAGGGCCTGGTCGACACATTGGGGGCTTGAGGAATAGTAGTTATTGATGACGCGGGCGGTGTGGAGGTCTGCGCCGGGCGCGATGCCGATTTCGTTTGGATGGGTCACGCCGCCTCTTGAAATGGCGATGCCGGCCATCCATGTATCATGGTGGAGATTGGAAGGAAACCCGTCGCCGGTATAGTCGTGGTTGAAGAGGTGAGACTCTCCGACGGGCTGAAAGTTTTCGTCTTTGTCAAAAAACGCCTCGTGGCTCTGGCGGGCGCCGGCGGCGCAGAGCAGGCCGATTGATACCCCGTCGCCGGTGATATTCTGCTGATGGAGTAGCTTTGCGTTTGTACCCTGTTCGCCTGTGGATTGGGACAGGGCGCAAGCACTCTGTGAAAAAAGGCACAGAATCAGCGCCTGAATTGATACTAAATAAACGCTCAAATGGTTGTTCAAAAGAACCACCCTCCGAAAGCAATACAAATCCTATTCGCTTAACAGAGTGGGATCATATCATAAAAGAAGGAATATTTCAAGTAAAAATAGTGTCAGGGTCTGATAATATCGTTAAAAACGGGCTTTCAGGCGGGAAAATGGGGATTTGTCAGGCGGCGAAGATGAGGGAAAGTCCCAATGCTGCCTCCAGTATAGCGAGAATTCGGATGGTGATGTCGCCGCGTTTTGCGAGCCATTGGAAAAAGGCGGAGAGACGGTTTTGATGGAGGGCGAACATGGTGATGGCCATCAGGGAGGTAAGGATTCCGAGTGCGATGACCAGCGGGGGGTAGTGGCATTTGGCGGCGGCCAGGAGCATGACCATACCGATGACGGCATATAAGCCTGCGACGATATATAGGATCCAGGAGCCGGCGACTTTCTGGAACGTGGCTCGAAAGAACCCCGGCGAGAGCAGTGCGATGATCCCTTCGAGGATCATAAGAGCCGCGATGATTTTTACCCATGTTGTCATTTTTGTTCCTTGTTTTTTTCAGCCGGGGTTGCTGCGAGTTGAATTACTCCATCACCTCGAGCATGTCGGAATCGATCTCGACGGAGGTGGCCTGGCCGAGGATATCGACGGACAGGACCAGGCGGGTCTGGTTGGAGTCGTTTACGACGATTCCCTCGATCCCCATCAGCGGGCCGGCGATGACGCGGCATTTCTGGCCTTTTTGAATATAGGGATGGGGGGAGAGGTTTTGTCCCTGGCGGATGACCTGCTCAATGGGGAACAGGTCATCGATGAGCTGTTTGGGATTTTTGACTTCGATGAGATTGGCGACACGGTTGGTCTGGAGAACATCAAGTCGGCTGTTTTCGCTTCCGCAAAAGAAGACATACCCGGTAAAGAGAGGCAAAAGAGAGCGTATGGTTCTGCCCTTGTTCTGAGAGACCTTCATGGTCATGGGCAGGAAATACTGGATTTCTTTTCGCATCATTTGCCAGGCGAGCGCCTTTTCGTTCCTGCTTTTTGTGTGGGCTACCCACCACTGGCCTTCGAAGTTGGTGAGGCTCTCGTGTTCGGGCCAAAGCAGGGGCGGGTTTTCACTCATTTTTAACATGATACTTGCTTTCTTTTTCCATGCCGGGCGCATTTATTAATACGCCCGGTATTGGATTTGTTCTGATTTTACGCTTTGACAATTTTTGAACGCCCGGAGCGGACCTTGGCGGTCGCGTTACGGGTGTCGACGACGAGTTTGGCATTTTTGACGATCATCTTGTAATCGTAGTCGCTGTGGTCGGTCGAGATGAGGACGACGTCATAAGAGGCGATCGACTTGGGTGTGATCGGCTTGCTCTTCATTTTGAGGTCGTGCTCACGCTGTTTATGGGTTTTGGGGATATAGGGGTCGTTGTAATCGACCTTTGCGCCCATTTCCTGCAATATCTCGATCAGTTCAATGGAGGGCGATTCGCGGAGATCGTCGATATCCTTTTTGTAGGCCAGGCCCAGAACGAGGACCTTGCTGCCCTTTAGGCTTTTTTTGTGGTCGTTGAGTGCGTGCATGACGCGTTCGACGACGTAATGGGGCATGGCCCGGTTGATCTCACCGGACAGCTCGATAAAGCGGGTGGGCATGCCGTACTGGCGTGCCTTCCAGGTCAGGTAGAAGGGATCGATCGGGATGCAGTGACCGCCCAGGCCCGGGCCGGGATAGAAGGGGTTAAAGCCGAAGGGTTTGGTTGATGCTGCGCGGATGACTTCCCAGACGTCGATGCCCATGCGGTCGAAGACCATCTTGAGCTCGTTGACCATGGCGATGTTGATGCAGCGGTAGACGTTTTCGACGATTTTGGTTGCCTCGGCCGCCTCGACGCTGGAGACGGGCACGGTCTGCACGATCGATGTGTTGTAGAGTGCACAGGCGATGTCGCGGCAGGTTTTGGTCAGGCCGCCGACGACCTTGGGAATGGTTTTGGTGGTGAAGTTTTTGTTGCCGGGATCTTCGCGTTCGGGGGAGTAGGCCATGAAGAAATCTTTTCCAGCCTTGAGCCCGGATTTTTCGAGGATCGGGGCCATGAGGTCGCGAGTCGTGCCGGGATAGGTTGTGCTTTCGAGGACGACGAGCTGGCCTTTGCGGAGATATTTGGCAATCGTTTCGCAGGAGCCTTCGACGAACTGCATGTCCGGCTCGCGGTTTTCGGTAAGCGGGGTGGGTACGCAGATCAGGATGGCATCGGCGGTTTTCATGCGGGCCATATTGGTCGTGGCGGAAAAGAGCTTGTCGTCTACGAGTTTTTTAACCTGCTGATGGGGGACGTGCTTGATGATGCTTTTGCCCGAATTGAGTACCTTGACTTTTTTCTCGTCGATATCGAAACCGAGTACTTTGATGCCGGCTGTGGCGAATTCCCTGGCCAGGGGCAGCCCGACATAACCGAGCCCGAGGATACCGACCTTGACCTTTTTAGAATCCACTTTTGCGAGAAAGTCCGCATGGATGCTCATTTTCTTCTCCTTTATGCTTTTGGTTTCTTCGGCCAGGATATAAGCGGATTCGCTGCAACCTGCCGAGTTTTCACAGTGGAGGTATTGTATTGGAGGAAAGGGGGGCTGTCAAAGGGTTTTCCGGGAATGGTTTACGCGTTTTGGGCCTGGCTAGCGAGGATCTGGGTTTTGGCATTGGCGCGGATTTTGCCTTCGTAACCTGCGGGGATGAGCAGGGTGTCACCCTTGTTATATTCGACGCGGTGGGATTCCGGGGAAAGGATGTGTCCGGCCCCTTCCACGCAGACGACGACCTGCATGATTTTGGGGTTGATATTGAGGGTCTGCTGGTCCTCGATATCGAGTTTATCGACGGAAAATTCCGGGGATTCGACGAGCCGGCCTGAGGTGCGGACGGTTAATTTGGATTCATCGGAGTTGAAATGAATGCTCTCCATGGCCTGTTCGATGTGCAGCTCTCGGCCCTGGCCGGTATTGGGATCGACCCGGTTCCAGTCGAATACGCGGTAGGTGGTGTCGGAGGGCTGCTGGATTTCTGCGATGAGCAGTCCTTCGCCGATGGCGTGGGCCGTGCCGGAGGGTAGAAAATGGCACTCGCCGACCTGAACGGGGATTTTTTTGAGCAGTTTTTCCGTGGTTCCGTCCTGAATTGCCTGGCGGAATTTTTCGGGGGTGGTGCCTTCGACGAGGCCCTTGTAAATGCAGGCGCCGGGCGCGGCGTCGATAATGTACCAGCATTCGGTTTTCGGCTGGCCGGTGCCCATTTTTTCGCAGGTTTGGGCGTCGGGGTGAACCTGGACGCTGAGGACGGAATTGGCATCGAGGATTTTGATCAGCAGCGGGAAGGGAGGACGGTAGTCCTGCATTCCGGTTAGTTCCTGTCCGAATAGTTCGATCACCTGCGAGACATTTTTGCCGGCGAGGGGGCCGTTTATGATGACGGTCTTGTCTTCCGGCAGGTCGGCCAGTTCCCAGCTTTCGCCGATATTTTTATCTTTGGGCAGATTTTTTCCGAAGACGGTTTCGAGCTTTCTGCCGCCCCAAATCCGTTCTTTGAAGATCGGTTTAAATTTTAATGGGTACAATTTCATAAGGGGGATATTGTAAAAGGCGGGGCGTGGATGTCAATAAAAAAAGGAGTTTTCATGGGAAAAGGGGGTTTTGCGTGTCGGCGGGGCGGAAACGAGGTTGATTTTCGGGGTCTGTGTGTTTAGAATGGGGCCGTTTAAGAATTGGAGTGAATTGATGGCAATGCAAAAACAGATCGGCTGGGGCGTGATTGCGACGGGCGGGATCTCGAAAGTCTTTTCAGAAGGGCTGGCGGCCGCTGGCGATGCGCGTCGTGTTGCGGTGGGTTCGCGCACCGAGGAAAAAGCCGTGGATTTTGCCCGGCAATACGGATTTGAACGATCATACGGCAGTTATGAGCAGCTGGCGGCGGACCCGGAAGTGGATGTGGTGTATATCGGCACGCCGCATACGCTGCACTGCGAAAATACGCTGATGTGCCTGGAGGCGGGCAAGTCGGTGCTGGTGGAAAAGCCGTTTGCGATGAATGCCCAAGAGGCGCGGCAGATGGTGGAAAAGGCCCGGGAGAAGGGTTTGTACCTGATGGAGGCGATGTGGACGCGGTTTTTGCCGGTTACGGACAAGGTGCTGGAATGGCTTGGCGGCGGCGCGATCGGCAAGGCAAACCTGTTTTTGGGTTCTTTTGGGATATCAGCGATGCATTTGCCGCCGGAGAGCCGTATTCGTGCGCCTGAGCTTGGCGGCGGCGCGCTGCTGGATTTAGGGGTTTACCCGGTGTCGTACAGTTCGCTTGTTTTTGGCAGCCAGCCGGAAGAAATTGCCTGTTTGGCATATTTAAAGGACGGAATCGATCAGCGCAGCGGGATGGTTTTTCAATATGCGGGGGGCCAGACGGCGGTACTGAACTGTGCGATTGATTCACGTACGAGTTTGCAGGCGGAGGTGTGCGGGCCTGACGGGCGGATTTTGATCCATGGTCCGCTGTACTGCCCGACGCGTGCAGAGCTTTGGCGCGGAGATCAGTGCGCCGAGAAGGTGGATGTCCCGTTTACACAGGGCAATGGTTATACGTTTGAAGCGAAGGCGGTCATGGAAGACCTGCGGGCCGGCAGGACGGAGAATCAAATGATGCCCCTGGATGAATCGGTCGCGATTGTGGAAACGCTTGACCGGGTTCGTCAGCAGTGGGGGCTGCGTTATCCAATGGAGTGATGCGGCATGATTATAATTGAAAGTATGGAACAACTGGAGTCGCTTGAAAAGGGCTGGGTGCTTACGATCGGGAATTTTGACGGAGTGCACCTTGGTCATCAGCATTTGATTGCGACCGCGAAGGAGACGTCGAAGCGGCTGGGTGCCCGGGGTGTGGCGGTGATGACGTTTGATCCGCACCCGGCTACGCTGCTGCGTCCGGACCGCCAGCCGGGGCTGTTGACGCCGATTTTGATGCGGAAGGTTCTGCTGGAGCATTACGGGGTGGACTGTTTGATCGTGATGAAGGATCGCCCTGATTTGTTTAACCTTTCGCCGGAACATTTCGTGGATGATTTTTTGATTCCGGCGGTCGGGCCCAGGGCGATTGTGGAGGGCGAGAATTTTTATTTTGGCTACGGCCGCAGTGGAGATATTCACAGCCTCGAGGAGATGGGCAAGACACGGGGCTTTGAGGCGATTTGCGTGGGGTCCAAAAGGCTGACTACGTGGGGGGAGAAGGAAGTGATGTATTCAAGTACGCTGATTCGCAACACGCTTGAACGGGGCAATGTGGAGCGGGTTCGCAACGTACTTGGTCGCTGCTACCGGCTGGTTGGCCCGGTCATCAGCGGCAGGGGGGTTGGCAGGGAGCTTGGATATCCGACGGCGAACCTGGAGGCGGGTTCTCAGTTTATTCCCGCCGAGGGTGTGTACGCGGGTTGGGTGTGTTTTGAGGACGATTATGAAAGTGCGTGTCTTTCTACCAAGGCGCACCGGGCGGCGTTTAGCCTGGGACGTGCGAAAACATTTGTGACCGATCACCCGCTTTTGATTGAGGCCCATGTTCTCGATGAGAACATTGGTGAAGTGACGGGCAAGTACATGGCGATGGATTTTGTCAAGCTGGTTCGTACTCAGCAGCGATTTGATTGCCGTGAGGAGCTTTGCCGGCAGATCGCCAGTGATTTGGACGGGGTGCGGAGGATTCTTGATAAAGACAGCGGCAGTGGAGAGCAAAGGAGGGAGATGAAATAATGTATGGTTCTCAGTGGACCCAAAAGGTAGAAACGTATTGCGAGCAGTTCGGCGGGGACAATCCGCTGTATCAGGAGATGATTCGGATTGCGGCCCAGACAATGTGCCGGCGGCGGGAGAATCCGTGCCGGGAGACGGGGTATATTTTTTATCACGGGCTGCGGGTCACGCGGATCAGTTTTTTGCTGGCTGAGTCTTTGCAGATAGAAGTGGACTGGCCGGAGGTGCTGTTTGCGGGTGCTCTGTTTCATGATATTGGTAAAGGTTTCCCGCGGCACCCGGAGATTGGTTCGGGTTTGGTCAAGGTGCTGCTCAAGGATTTGATCCAGGGGGAAGTATTGGAACGAGCGGCACGGATTGTACTGATGCATAATGACCGGGGACAGGAAAACCTGCCCGATGAGATTCGGATTGTCCAGGACGCGGACATTATCGATCATTACGGGGCCCAGGGGATCTGGCTGAAGTTTCAGTACAGTGCCCAGTGCAATGAGAGTGTGTATGACGCGATGGACTTCTGGCACAGCGGATCGTGCGAGGGGCTGATCGCCCAGTCGCGTATGGAGCTGAATTATGATCTGTCGCGGCGTATCTTTGAGCAGCGGCTTGCGTTTCAAAACGATTTCTCGCGCGTGTTTGAGAACGAAATTTATGGGGGCATCGATTCTGTAGATGACATCAGGGAGTGTTTATGACGGCGAATAAGATGCTGGACAAAGCCATCGGCCTGATCCAGGAGGCACAAAATGTACTCGTGGTTTCGCATATTCGTCCCGACGGCGACGCGTCGGGTTCGATGAAGGCGATTTGCGAAGTCTGTCGGCAGTTGGGTAAAAAGAGCTGGCCGGTGTATCTTTCGCCGATTGCCTCATGGTACGAGTTTTTGTTTGATGAACCGGTGCCGGTGTACGGCAATGATATCGGTCCGGAGAAGCTGGATGAACTGGCGATTGACCTCGTGGTGATCGTGGATACGAACAGCCGGATTCAGCTGCCGGGGATTTGCAAGTGGCTCGATGCGTATGAAGGCAAGACGCTGGTGATCGATCATCACGTTACGTCGGATCATCTCGGCGATGTGGAGGTTGTGGATACGACGGCGGCAGCGGCGGGGGAGATCGTTTACAGCCTGGTCAAGCATGCCAAGTGGCCGATTACAGAGGCGATGGCGAATGCTCTTTTTGTGGCGTATGCGACGGACAGCGGTTGGTTTCGGTTCGGTAACGCGGATGAGAGGCTGTTTCGCACGGCGGCAGGACTGATCGAGGCGGGCGCGGTTCCGGCGGAGATTTACCGCAAGCTGTTCCAGAATTATACGCCGGCGCGGGTGGCGCTGATGGTGCGGATGCTGGAACGACTGGAGCTGCATTATGACGGAAAGCTGGCGGTGCAGCATATTCTGCGGAAGGATTTTGACGAGCTCGGCGCGGCGGGGTCGGATACGGAGAACCTGATCGATGAATGCCAGCGGATCGGCTCGGTGGATATGGCGGTGCTGCTGGTCGAGCTGGGTGAGAATCCGGACCGCAACCAGAGCGGTTTTCGCTGTTCGCTGCGGAGCAAGGGCAAGGTGGATGTCGGAAGTATCGCGGCCAGGCACGGCGGCGGGGGGCACAAAGTCGCCGCGGGTGTGAACCTAAAGGGCGACCTGGAAAGCATCCGCAAGCTGATCCTTGAAGAAGCCAAGGCGCAGCTTCTTGATTGAAGATGTTTTAAGGGCACCTCTAACAATTCATTTTGGCGGCCAAGCGAATCTTTTTACTTCTGGTCGGAAGGACGACTTCGCTTCGGCTAAGGCTGATTTCCCTTCCTTGCCAGAAGTCAAAAATCTTCTACTTGCCGCTCAAAAGCAATTATTAGAACTGCCCTTAATATTTAAACCGCGAAAGACGTGAAAAAACGCGAAACTGCTTTAAAGCAGGTAAATGTTCGGGTTGCAAACAGGCATGATTTGCCGAAGGAAACGTCCTTTGGACGATGCCCTTTTGTCAGCATGCGTTTCTTCCGATACGTTCGCATCGGAATTCAACGTCATCCTACGGTTTGATCCTATTCGACGGTGACGCTTTTGGCGAGGTTTCGCGGTTTGTCCACATCGTGGCCGCGGATGACCGCCGCATGGTAAGCCAACAGCTGCAACGGAATTACGGTCAGCATCGGCTGGAGCTGTTCGGGGGCGTCGGGGACGGTGATGAGGTAATCCGCGTAGTTCTTGATGTTTTCATCGCCTTCGGTCGCTACCACGATGGTTTTGCCGCTTCGGGCACGGACTTCTTCGATGTTGCCGATGATCTTTTCATACTGCGAACACTTGGTCGCGATAAATACCGCGGGCATGTCATCGGTAATCAGTGCGATGGGGCCGTGTTTCATTTCCGCCGCGGGCAGGCCTTCGGCGTGGATGTAGCTGATTTCCTTGAGCTTGAGTGCCCCTTCGAGGGCGACGGGATAATTAAAGCCGCGGCCGAGGAAGAGCCAGTTTTCCTTGTGGCAGTTGGCCTGGGCGATCTCGCGGATCTGGTCGTTTTGCTTTAAAATCTGCCCGATTTTGTTGGGGATGTCATTGAGTTCTTTCATCAGGTACTGCGCGGAATCGTTGGACAGGTGACGTCTGCGGCCCATCTCGATGGCGAGCATGGTCAGTACAGCGACCTGCGCGGTAAATGCCTTGGTAGACGCGACGCCGATTTCGGGCCCGACGCGGAGGTATACACCGGCATCGGTCATCCGCGCGATGGTTGAACCGACGACGTTGACCATGCCCAGTACGAGCGCGCCTCGCATTTTGGCCTGTTCGATGGCGGCGATGGTGTCGGCGGTTTCGCCGGACTGGCTGATCGCGACGAACAGGGTGCCGTCTTCGATGACGGGATTACGGTAGCGAAATTCCGAGGCGTATTCGACTTCGCAGGGAATGCGGGCGAAGTCTTCAAAGAGAAACTCGCCGACGATCCCGGCGTGCCAGGCGGTTCCGCATGCGGAGAGGATGATCTTTTTGGCGCGGGTCAGTTCGCGCAGGTGATTGTTTACCCCGCCGAGGACCACGCGGGAATTTTTGATATCGATCCGGCCGTTAAGGGTCGTTTGCAATGCGGTGGGCTGCTCGAAGATCTCTTTCTGCATGTAGTGGTCGTGGCCGGCCAGTTCGATCTGGTCGAGTGAAAATTCGATTTCCTTGAGGTCCTTGGCAACCGCCACGTTGTCAATCGTGAGGGTTTTGAATTTTTCGGGTGTTACGGTGCACATTTCACCGTCGGAGAGATAAATCGCCTGGGTAGTGTGCTCGACGATGGCCGAGGCATCCGAGGCGATGATGTATTCATTTTCGCCGACGCCGAGGATCAGGGGGCTGCCCTTTTTGGCGCCGATGAGCATCTGGGGATAATCGGAGCAGATGATCGCCAGGCCGTAAGTGCCGTAAACTTCGTTGAGAGCCCGCTGGACGGCCCATTCAAACTTATTCTGCTTGTTGGGCGGCGTGGCGTTGGTGTTGTAAAAGTAGCCGATGAGGTTGGCGACGACTTCGGAGTCGGTATCGCTTTGGAATTCGACGTTTTCATTTTTAAGCCACTGTTTGAGGGAGGCGTAGTTTTCGATGATGCCGTTGTGGACGATGGTGATCTTGCCGCTGGCGTCTGTGTGGGGGTGGGCGTTTGTCGTATTGGGTTCGCCGTGTGTGGCCCAGCGTGTGTGGCCGATGCCGAGTTTTTCGCCGTCGTCCTGGGTGCCGATCAGATCCTCAAGGGCGGAAATCCGTCCGGAGGTTTTGTGCACGCGGAAAGCTTTGTCGGTATGCAGCGCGACGCCGGCGGAGTCATAACCGCGGTATTCGAGACGCTTTAGGCCTTCAATGAGTATCGGCTGGGCGATTTTATTTCCGAGATAGGCAACGATTCCACACATGAGGCAATCCTTTTCTATTCAGTTTTGGCCATGTTATCGGCGTTTTTCTGCTGTTTTGTACATTCTTATCAGCACCATCGTCTATCTTATCGTCTATTGCGAAATGTAAATCAAGTCAAAATCGTGTTAAACAGGGGGTGGGAAGAGGGTTATTTCTTTATTTCGGCGTTTTGAATTACCGAAATAATGATTAGTTACAATAATGTATTGATTTTGCGAATACAGGATGGTATAAATCTTGTTTTATGGATGTGCCTTCTCGTAAACTGCTCCAGCCGGGGGAGTTTTTTGTTACCGGCCGGGAGATGATCCTTGAGACGCTGCTTGGCAGCTGTGTAGCGGTTTGTCTTTTTAACAAGCGGGGCAAGCTGGCGGGGATGAATCATTTTTTGCTCGATATTCTGCGGGGAGATGATACGAGGAAAATCGGCCATTACGGCAGCAGTTCCACCGAGCATATTATCGAGCAAATGCTGGCGAAGGATCCGGTAAAGGGGCGGATCAAGGCGCAGATTTTCGGCGGCGGGGCGGTTTTAAAGGGAGCGAAAGGGGATTTTGAGGTCGGCAGGAGGAATGTGGAGATTGCCCGGCAGGTGCTGGGTGCGTACGGGATCCCGATTTCCCGCGAGGAAACCGGCGGTCAGCGGGGCAGGCGTATTCGGTTTGATACCTCGACCGGTGAGGTGGAATGCCGGTTTACGGGCGATATTCCGCGAAAACGGGCGATTCAAAGGGAACCTTGACATTTGAGTCCGTGATTTTGTATAATTAGGGGTATGATAGAACCAAAATGTATTGATGGTTTCAGCGGGGCGATCCTGTGAATTGTTTCGACTGAATGTTTGTTTTTGATTCATTTTCGGACGGGAGTGTGTGATGCAAATTCGTGTGTTTCTTTTTTGTTTCGGTGTAGGGTGTCTTTATGCGCTTTGCGGCTATTCGGCTTCAATCCCTGATCAGCCGGGGCAGGATATACTGTGCAGCGGGCCGTTGTTTACGTACCAGCATGATGTTCGTCAGCATGGTGTGGATGTGAACCTAAAGATTACCGGCGACGGGGGATTTACGGAAGAATCCGGCGTTGCGTATGCAAGTTACTATACGGACGCTTACAGCAACCATACTGCGGCCGTTTATGAGTATTCATTCGTTACGCAGCCAGGGGAATTTTTCGGAGATGTCCGGGTGGCGACGCGGGCCTTTATTCTTCGAAATGCCGGTACGATATCCGGGCACTATCGAATCGGGGACGGGCCGTGGATCGAGTTTCTCTTTGAGCGGTATTCCGGCGATTACCGGCCTGTGGATGTGCTGGAGAATATTCATGCCAGCCGGATTTCCATCCGATATTCACTGGATCGAAACAATTATCAGCCGTGGGAAGGAGACCTTCAGCTTTTCCGTTCTTCGCATCCTGATTTGAATCATCCGGGGGATTATGCCTTTACTTTTGAGGCGGAGATTGTGACGGATACGGAATGTCATACGGCGGACCTGGCCGGCGCGTTTGGGGATGCCTGGGTTGACTGGGCGGACTTTGCGGCGCTTGCATCCGATTACGGGTTGACCGGCAGCGGGCTTGCCGGTGACCTTGACGGGAATGAGACCTGTGATGCGGGCGATTTGCAATGGCTGGCGGCGCAGTGGTTTTGCGATTGTTATCCCGCTCCGTAAGTGAGAGGTTTTACGGCTGGGGTATTGTCTGCCAGTTTTGGCTAAAGGGGGCGTAGTCGAACAGGTCGATATAGCAGTCCGGGGTGCCCATGGGGCCGGAGATGTCTGCGTCGAGCATCAGGTAATTGTCAATGACATCCTGACAGGTTGCCGGGGCAGGCAGGCCGGTCGGCAAACACGCGGGATCGGCGGGGTTATTACAATTGAGGTATGTCTGTGCGAGGAGCTTGAAGTCCTGTGCGTCAACGTCCTGGTCCTTGTCGAAATCGCCGGGGGGATAAGGGCCGTAGTACGGCTCGCCGAACTGGTTACGCAGCATGGTAATCATCTGTTCGGCGGTGACGACGCGGGTGTTCGGCGGCAGCTGGTTGATGGTTTCCTGCACGGCATTGAGCGGGCCGCCGAGGGAGTAGAACGACCAGCAGTGGACGAAGATGGCGGCGTAGCTGCGCTCGTTGGTTCGCGGCTGGTTGGGGATGGTGGAGATATAGCTTGCGACGGAGGACGGGGTGGTGCGGCCTTCCCAGAGGATTTCGAGAAAAGCGACGCAGGGTTTGCCGTCGACCCAGTAGATGTCGCCGCGGTAATTGTGCGGGGCGGATTTGTAGACCGCGCCGATGACTTCGGGATTTTGCATGAGTTCATAGGCCTGGGTAATGCCGGTGCCGGTATCGAGGATGTTCAGTACGCGGAAGTTGGCGGCGGCCATGGCCGGGCCGGCGTGTGAGGCAAGGTCCGCACGGATCGCCGGGGTGCAGAAACCGGGGCGGTAGTAACCGACGCCTGAAGGTGCGCAGATGAGGTTGTCTACGTATGTGCCGTTGCTGGCGGTGTCGTAGAAGTATTTCAATGCGCGGGTCTGGAGCGGTACCATCGTTGGCGGCAGGGCCCATGTCATGTTGAATGTGCCTCGAAGCGGGCTGGCCCACCAG
>CAYVUI010000098.1:0-17248 GCA_964454745.1 uncultured Pirellulales bacterium
TCCAGGAAAGCATATGTCTTTGGAATTATATATTTTGCTTTATCATATATTTTTTTAGCTTCTGGCATTTCTTTTTCAACATCATTAATTCTCTCTGACAATACAATCCTATCCCTATTTACTAAATAGCTTCTTGTTTTATCTTCGCTTGATAGTTGTAACCCTTTACCAATATTTACAACTTCATAAAACTCTTTTGGAAAAGGTGAGCCATCTGCCCCACATTCACCCATGACAAAATCTGTTATTAAGCCCTGCTTGTCATCAACAGAAAATGTCCTGAGATGTTTCGTTCCTATTGTAAATGACTGTAGTTTGTAACCCTTTATCTCATGCATTCTTTACCTTTCTACTCTCATTCTTTAAAACATTGCAATATTACACCTACACACGTATTTTTCCTGTCAGCAGTTTCTGCATCAGGTCATTTTTCTGACATATTCACTACTCTTTACTGAACATATAAATTGAACATGAATACATGTATAGCTAAATGCCTATCTTCATCATCTTTAGACTTAAAAAAATAACGCCATTCCCCACCCCTGTCACAATCTACTCGCCGTATGCGGTTTGGATGCCCCTCAAAGATCGCAGGGACTTTCTGTTGAATGGACGCAAAACCTGCGTTCTCTTTATTGAAAAGAATAATGCATGTCTTACTGTCTCGCCATGTCAAATATCCTAATAACTGATCAATGGTTTCACTTATCCGCTTTTCACCACGCCATATCTTACATTCGCCCACAAACGCAGCTCTATTATTAAACTCAATCCGAATATCCGTTTTACCTTGATTCCGAAAGGTTTCACCAGTAGCATCTCCCTCATAATGACCGTTTAGATGAGCAAGAATCACGTCTCGCAGGCCTTCCTCACCCATCTCTTTATAAGTCTGTGGAGTCGCCTCAAAAGTTGCACCTTCATGGCGGATTACATTAAGAATATGCTCGTAATCCTCATCGGAAATGCAATACTCAGGCTCTTTCTTTTTTGCAGGAGCAGAAGGTAATGGCTTGACGAGTTTTCTTTCAATTGACAATGGTTTGAAATCCGGTGCATTCGGTGATTGTTTCAGAGGTATTTCAAATGCATCGATAAGTGAGTTTCTCTTCTTGAGTTTACTTCTTCTTTTATTGATAGCCTCCTTAGCTACGTTCGGAATTGAAGAATTAAACTGCTGGATGTCATTAGCCTGATGTTCTAAATAGAACCTGATATCCTCAAGACTGCCCTTTATTTTCTTGTTGATAACCCCTGGATTTTCATTAAGATGTGCGGGGAAACACATCTCCAATATAGACGCCTCTTTACCTGGCTTTATGCTGCCTTTTGGAAAAGTTGTTCTCCATGTACTGGGGCATAAATTCCATAAATTCATATTTCCTGTAAAGGGTAATTCGACATAGAAATGGACGGCATCAATGACCTTGAGTACACCGTAATCAAGGCATTCCATTGCCCCCTCCTTAGGTTCAGCCACCATCCTGTCTTCGTAAATTTCAATAGGCTCGATTTCATATTTTGAGATTACATGCTCTATGATTTGCTCGTCAGATGAAGCTGTAAACTGCTCTTCTGGCAAATTATGAATATAGTTTGATATGCCGTTTTTGACATCATCAAAGTATTCGCTAAGTCTTTGCCCATAAAATAAACTCAAAACAGTTCCTCCTTATACCTTCACACGTATTTTTCCTGTCAGCAGTTTCTGCATCAGGCCTTTTTTCTGATCCTTGAGCCTCTCTAATTTTTTTCGCAAAAGATCAATCTCCTCATCCGCAGAATTAAAAACGGAAGCAATTTTTTTCTGCTCATTAATGCTAGGTAAAGTAACTTTTATCTCAGAAAAATGATGAAATTTTAAATTCCAAGTGTCACTTACTAAACCTTGAGAATAACGATAAAATAAAAAGATAATCGGATGAAATTTGAATAAAAAACTAATGTACAATGTATCAATGTAATTTTTATCTGGAATGCATACCGTATATGCGGGACTAATAATACCTTCTACGCTCGAAAGACCGCTCACTCCTTGCCACATCCTCATTGTATTGTAGCCTATATCGCCTGGACATATTCGAATATATTTGCTTTTATCGGCATTTGAGGTGTCTCTTCTTTCAAGCTCATCCCTATCTATTACACCATCGGAACCTGTAATAGCCAGTAAAGGAAGATGCTCATTGCCCCTCTCAACTCTTTGTGTAAAAATCTCACCTATCCGATATTCTCTCCACTCTTCCCCTTTGAATTCAGGGAACCGTTTTTTTCCGGTCAAAAGCTGCTGCATCAGACCTTTTTTCAGCTTCTCCTTCGCACCGATCAGCTTCTCCAATACCTCAATCCCCCGATCCCACTGACCCAATATCTCCGCTATCTTCTCCTGCTCTAGCGAAGGTGGTAATAAAACGTCTATTCGCTTACAAATATCGAGATTTAGCTTAGGTTGTGCGGTCCCAGTGTTATATTTTTCATATGAAAGGCTTTCCAAGTAATAAGTTAAATAATTAATATTTATTCCATTCTTTGGCTTGATTACATGAGCATGATTATTCACCCATATTTTACCCGATACTCTAAAAGCAAGGGGATAAGTCCGTGTAAGTATATTTGCCCCATCTTCACCTAATAAAATTAATTCATCGTCAAAAATATAATCATCTATGTAATCAATTATACCAGAAGCTCCATAATAAGGGTAAGGTCCATGGATACTTTTACGATCGGATTCTTTGATAGGCTTTCTTTTGCCATCAAGAAATATAGCGACACTACCCAATGGTTCTATTTTCCATTTTTTAAGTTCAATAGCTTTAAGCATCATTGTCTCAATTATAATTATTCGTATTGGGTTTGCATTTATTCATTTTTCACATCCAATCTACAAACTTCACAATAATATCCTCATGCTTGGAATTGCTTCGAGCAATGACGAATGGGGTTTGATTTAAAGGCTTTTTCATCTCCCGATCCCCCATAAAAGCAAAAACCCGCCAGAATTGAGCATGCCTTGCGGCAGAGGCTTGGCGGGTATGCTGATACTAATATCGTAAATAGAACCCATAAGTTCAATAGAAAACTTAAGAAAACTCAAGAAATCTTTGAAAAACTCACCAAAAAGCCCGATTTTGCCCGAAAATAGCAGCATCACAGACCCAACTCCTTCAAATACACACCCATCTGTTTCTGGACTCCGGCCAGCTCCTTTTCCAGGCCGTCAATCTCCTTTTGTACAGCAGGGATATCAATCTCCTCCTCTTCCTCAAACGTATCCACATAACGGGGAATATTGAGATTGTAGTCATTTTCCTCAATTTCCTCCGGCTTGGCGGCATAAGAGTATTTCTCAATCTCTTTGCGGTCTCGATAGGTCTTGACGATCTTTTCGATATCCTTCTGACGCAGATGGTTCTGGTTCTTACCGTCCTCATATTCCCTGCTGGCATCGATAAACAGGATGTCCCTGTTCTTTCGTCCTTTCCTGAAGATCAAAATCGCGGCCGGAATCCCCGTACCAAAGAAAAGGTTGCTGGGTAGACCGATCACGGCATCGAGCAGATTCTCATCTTCGATAAACTTTCTCCTGATCTTCCCTTCCGCCCCTCCACGGAATAAGACACCGTGAGGAACGATCACCCCAACCCTGCCGCCGTTCTCATTGGCGGTTTGCACCATGTGAGTAATAAAGGCATAATCCCCCTTGCTCTTGGGAGGCACACCTCGATGAAAACGCTGATACGTATCCGAGGCAGCAGTATCCGCCCCCCATTTATCCAGGCTAAACGGAGGATTGGCCACCACAACGTCGAACTTCATCAGGATGTCCTTCTCGATCAGTTTGGGATTACGAATCGTATCTCCCCACTCGATACGGGCATTGTCCTTCTCATTAAGGAATACGTTCATCTTGGCCAGTGCCCACGTACTGCCGTTAGACTCCTGCCCGTACAGAGAATAATTGGCCGATCCGATCTGATTGGCACATCGGATCAATAACGAAGCCGATCCACAGGCAGGATCACAAATTCGATCCCCGTCTTGTGGATCAACCAATCGAGCCAGCAGCATAGCCACCTCTGTAGGGGTATAAAACTCTCCCCCCTTTTTCCCTGAATCAGAAGCAAAACGGGAAATCAGATACATATAGGTATTACCTATGACATCATGCTCCCCAATCACCGAAGGCCGAAGATCCAGCCGTTTATCGCCAAAATCTTCAAGCAGATGCTTCAATCGGGCATTACGTTCCTTGGTCCGCCCAAGGTTGCCTTCCGAATTGAAATCGATATTACGGAACACCCCTTCAAGCTTGGCCTTATTGGCCTCTTCAATCTCATCGAGGACATGATTGATTAATTCCCCCACATTGGTTTCATTTCTGCGTTCGAACAGGCTGTTGAAGGTAGCAGGGAATTCATCGATCACCTTGCCGTTATCGTCTTTGATCATAACATCAGGGATCACAAACCGTTCCCTCTCCATCCTCCGTTTGATCCGTTCCTTGTCCCCTTTGAATTGCTTTTCGAATTGCTCAATTTTGTCATTCCATGCATCGGAGATATATTTGACAAAAAGCATAACAAGAATATAGTTTTTGTATTCTGCCGGATCGACCACACCCCTGAAGGTATCACAGGCCTTCCACGCAATGGCATTGATTTCATCTTGATTGATTCTATGATCCGCTGACATGATCCCTCCTGTCGGTTAGGGACAAAAGTTTGGCTGCAATCAGCTTCTCTTTTGCCTGTTGAATTCTTGTTAACAGTTCCTTTTCTCTTACGGACAAATTATACACCGAAACGATCTTCTTTTGAATATCAATTGGGGGAATTTCGATAGGGATTTCTGACACAGCCCTCTTGTTGACAATCTTGATGCTTGTCCCTGCTGAGCAGCGATTTAAATGGTACTGGACTGGACTTTGGTTCAGATACCAGGCCAGATAGCTTGGCAGCAATTTTTTCGGCTCAATAAGACGATTCTGGCCGTTGACCCGAAGGATAAAGAACTGAGATGCGGCCACTGCCAGCCGTTTGGGCTCCTCTATATAAAGAGCATAATGAGGAGATCCCTTGGCACGAAGCAAAACATCCCCTGCCCTGACGATACCCTCACGACTCCGAAGCCTGATAACAGCCTCCTTTAGCCCATTCCAGCCAATGGCCCTGTCAGAACTGACATCCTTCACCTGGATCACAGGGAAATACTCCCCTTTCCCCGAGAGCTTCATGCCCTCACGAAAAATAAACCCGGAACTAATTTTCACAAAATCTGCTAAATACAACTTAATTTCCAATAATAGTAATGTGGTTACTGCGTATTATTGGTAGTATAGCAAGTCAATTTAGCTAGATCAAGAAAAATATATACAAATATTGCAGTAATTTGCATACTACGCTCTTATTTTGTTTATTTATGCTAAAAACTTGGATACTGGCCCAAAATTCAGGATTTTTAGCATCTCACAACCACCATCACTCTCTATTTCCACCCGGCAATCATAATTTTGAACCAATATTTCTTCTTCAAAACCCTATAGAAGATAGCCCATGTCTTTATATGATCCCAAAAAAAGAATGGCAGGAATCCCGAAACCTTTTTGAATTCAGGCTAGCGAATGTTATTGATGATTTATGATTTCGGAGATTTTATAGTGGTCGTAAATAACTTTAACTGCTTTTTCCGTCATTTCCTTGGGTCTTTTGGCAATGTAATTTTTAGTTTGTCCTGTTGCAACCTGATGCCCTAACAAAGCCTTGATCTGGATATCAGAGATGCCCATTTCTGCACAAATAGTAGAAGTGGTATCCCTAAGATGTTCATATTTGACTGTTTTATCAATCCCCAATCGTTTTACAATTGCTGCCATTTTATTTCTTATAGATTGAGCCTTATAATTTGTTCCGAAGTTAGAAATGATTGCATATTTTGAGTGTTTGTTTTTTTCTTCCCAATACACTGCGAGTGCATCACAAGTTTCTTGCCATAAATAAGCAAATTTAATTACACCGGTCTTCTCTCTTACCATTTTCAAGACTCTTTTTTCTAAATCAATATCAACTTTTAAAAGGTCCTGGATATCTTTGGGATACATAGCACAATTCAAGCTGAGCAATAACATTGCCGTCCACTGCAAGTCATTTCTTTCAATGCAGTGTCTTAAGATTCTATGGTAATTTTCAATAGATATTGGAGTGGCTTCAGATTTGGGTTTGCCATTTAAATTTCTCTTTATTCGCTTAAACAATTTTTTGAAATAACCTATAAGTATCTCTTCTATTTTTTTTCTATTCATATATCCTTCATTTGTTTCATCAAGGGTATATTTTATTATCGTCTGGACTTGAGTAAATCTCTTGTTGTACCAGACATTGCCATATTTGTTTTTTCTCATTTTTGTGGTCAGGTAGTCCTTGTATTTTTTTATGTCAGATTTTTCGATATCGTTTATGTATTGTTTTTGAACAACTCTGCAAAACTCTTTCCACCAATTTTTTGCATCAAGCTTTGTTTTTTTTGAGAGGGGCTTATCTTGCTTCTCCAAGTATGGCTCCAACATTTCGGATAGTCTGATTTTGACAGGTGCTTTTATATCTTCCAGATATGCAAATTCTTCAATTCCACTTATTCTTGCAACCTTGTATTTGTCTTTCTTTAGTAGTTTTAAAAAAGCGTTTATTATTTCTTCATCACTTATAAAATAGTCTTGCCTTGCAAAACTATTTTGAGACACAGAGAACCTATTTAACCGGTTTTTGTCTCGGAACGTAGCGTAATCTGATTTATGACCTTCAAAGAATTGCAAAGCTTCTTCTTCTGTCAAATTATTGAAAAGAAGATAGCAGTCGTTTTGTAATATCAGAGGCTTGTAAGCCCCAAGACGATGGTTTTTAATTCTTGAAAATAATTTTTCTGTTGGAAAGTCTATGTCTTCAACGTTATGGTTTCTTCTAATTTGAGTTTCATTAGCCTCAATAATCTTTTTAATTTTTCCCCAGTCCTTTTTTACATGCAGAGGGATTATGTTTATTTCTTGTTTTTCCCGTTCAATATTAAAATGGATGAGGTTTGACTTATTCTTTTCTAAGATTGCATCTATGAGATTTTGATATGCTTTGATTATTTTACTCTTGTTTCTGTTGCTGTCTACTTTCTCTTTTCCTTGCCACAGGATATAAGTTTGGTTGGCTTTGTCCTCTTGAACCCTGACAATAGTTCCATCAAGATTGCGAAACAGTTCCTCACCGTTTTCATCATAGACAGGTTTTCTTTTTCGCCCCATAAATTTCTTCCCAATACTTGCAATTTTTGCTAATGATTATGAATAAGTTTGGATGAAATTATACATGATCGGAAAAATAAATCTAAGAAAAAATCTAAAAAATATGGAATAAGCTGCAAAAAACAGCATGTGATGCCCTTTCGAGTCCCACCTCCGGTACTTTTCACCATAACTGAAAAGTAGAGCAGCAGAGGCTGTCTCGAAACCACTTTTTCCCTTGTATGCATTCTTTAAATGACTTCTCGTTCTTTCTATTTAAAGAGGGCCAGTTCGAGGGAGAAGATTTCGCAGGAGCGTTTGGCCTTGTCGAGGTTGCGGACCTCGAATTTGTTTTTGCCGGGGATGATGTCGGCTAATTCGACCTTGTAGAATTTTACCTTGTCCGCGGTGGGGTAGCCGTGCGGGGTTTTGTAGACGGGCTCAGAGAGTTCGGTACCGTCGTAGTCCCGCCGGGGCAGGCGTTTGCCGTTCATCCAGACGGCGATGTCGAGGTCTTCGCAGCTATCGGTGGTTTCGACGCGGAGGACGGCCTCGGAGAATTTGACCCTGGAGGTATCATCCGGAATGACGATCTCTTCGGTGAATTCGTCCTTTACACCCTGGTTGCGTTCGAGCATGAGGCGTTCCTGGAAGGGGACCATGACGTACACCTTTGGCAGGGTTTTGAGGTAATCCATATCGGTGATGCCGATCAGGCCTTTGGAGGCCTGGACACGTTTATCGTGGAGGCTGGGCGAGCCGTGGGGGACGTAGTCGTAGTTGAAGAAGGACAGGCCGTCCACACCGCGGGCGAGGAAGTTTAGCGCGGTGGCGCGGTAGCATTCCAGCGGGGTCAGGCGGGAGCCGTGGTTGTAGGGTGCGCCGCGGACGTAAATGGCCTGGGACCAGCCTTGCAGTTCGGCGTAGAGTTTGGCGTTTTTGGTTTTCGCGCGGAAGTCTTCGATGTCGACGCTGAGGCTGTGGAGGTAGTAGGGGGAGATGTTGATCATGTCAACGAGTTTTAGCTGATCCCAGCGGACGACATCGAGGCCGGCGTAGTCGCATTTTTCGAGGGTTTCCGGCACGCGGACGCACAGCTTGATGGATTTATTGCGTTCTTTGCCCAGGCGATTGAGCATTTCTTTGACGCGCTGGACGAAGCCGGTCATGACCTTTTTGCCCTTTTCGCGTTCGTGGTTGTAGAAGAAGCGGGGGGCCCGCTGGAAGTCGAGTTCGAGGCCGTCGACGTCGTAGAAGGTGCAGCATTCTTCGAGGATGGCGAAGTACCAGTCGCGGACGGGTTTGAGCATGTAGTTGTGCATGCGGACGTTGTCTTCCTGCCACTTCCAGGTGATGGAGATGTCGGAGTCGCCAAGCCAGTATTCAGGATGGTTTCGCCAGAAGTCGTCGTGGGTGGGGTAGTTGACATCGACGATGTTGTGGGCTTCGTTCATGCGGTAGGAGAGGAAGAAGTCTTTGTCTGCCCGGCGGGCGGCTTCGAGTGCGTCGCGGACGGGATCGCCGCCTTCGCAGATGTAGTTGCTCATGTAGCCGTGGCCCCTGCGTCGGGGTTCTTCGATTCCGCCGCAGTATTTTTTCCACATGGGGTTGACCTTTGAGGGGTAGGCCAGGCAGCGTCCGGCGTTGGGGCTGACCAGGACCAGGTCGACGTCGGTGTCTTTGAGTTTTTCGATGAAGCTGCCGATATAGGCGGGTCCGGTGGTTTCGGGGTCTTTGTCTTTGAGGAAGGTGTAGGCGATCATGCCGTCGTGGTTGAACAGGCACTTGTAATTGACCTCGGGCGAGGTGGGGTGGTATTTTTGTGCGTGGCTAAGGCCGGTAACGACCAGGGCAATCAGCAGGGCGGCGACGGCGATTTTTTTGAGTTGTGCGTGCATGGGGTTTCCTTTCTATGGTTGATTTGTTTTGAGCTCGGGACAGGATTTATACAGGTGTTCGAGCACGGCGGATTCGACCGAGGCGGGGTAGGCGGTTTGCATGGATTCGCAGGCAGACCGGGCATCGGCGGTAAACGCGGCGATTTGGCCGGGCAGCTTTTCGCGAATGGAATGAATATCCGTGTGGGTCAGGTAGTTTAGCATATACTGCTGCGTGGTATCGGGCAGGGCCTTCAGGGCCTGGGGCCACCAGGGGAAAGCCTTTGCGGGCTCATGGAGGCTGCGAAGTACGGCGATGTGATTGTTGAACAGTTCCTGCTGGACGTAGAGCAGCTTGATGAAGTCGCGACGGCGAAGGTATTTGGCATGTATGTAAATCCAGATCCAGTATCCCTCGATGTACCAGCGGAGGGTGTCCGGCGTAAAGTCCGGCAGGGGGAGGGTATCGGTAACGCTCAGGCAGCCGGTTTTGTCGAACAGGAGCTGGGCGGGCAGGATCTGCCTTTGCGGCTGGAAAGCCGGGGTGTCGATCGAGATGTCGTACTGGAGGAGGTTTTCGCCGGTTCGCATGAGAACGGCGTAATTGTGGTGGTCGGGGGTGTTGAATCTTTCGGCCCAGACGAGCTCGACGGCATCGGCCATTTGGGCGAAGAAACCGGGAATCGCCGTGACGATATCCGTGAAGGCCTCGGCGCGGACGACGAAAATCGCGTCAACATCCGAGAATTCATCTTCATGGGCGGTTCCGGCCGAGCCGGAGACAAAGCCGGCCAGGACGCGGTCGTCGGCCTTCATGTGCTCGATTGAGAGCTTGTATATTTTTTTCAAATCCGGGTGCATTTGTAGTTATCCTGCTTTGCGTATTGATAGACGCATACCGCTTTTGGGATTACGAACACCTGTACAGACACATTAATGTCACTTTTCGTCTAATGATTTTCGATTTTTATTTCATTTTTCAAGTGCGGGGGCAGTGAGATCTTGATTGGCCGCTCGGTGGTGACGGTCAGTGGCTGGCCGGGTTTGTAGTCGACCTCGACGCGACCGGCAAAGGGGCTAAACAGGGCAAAACGGACGGGTACTTCGCGGGGCCAGGCGGGAAGGAGGATGATTTCGTCCGGGTAGTCCTGCATGAGCCGCTCAATGACCGGGATGACCCAGGTGCCCATGCCCTGCATGCTCGGGTAGACGCTGATGCCGCGGAAATTTTCCTGGTGCAGCGAGGTTTCCTGGCACAGGCCGTTGGGGAAGGTGCTGGTGACATCGAAATGGTGGTCGTACCATTTGTCCACTTCGTCGGTCAGGCCGAGGCAGGCGGCAAAGACGACATCGAGGTTCCAGCCGTCAGTTCCGTTTTTCCACATCCGGGCGTTATAGGAATCGAGGGCGATGTCATATTTTGATGGATCCCTGAGGTAGAGTTTGGTCGGCCAGATCGCGAACAGTTCGGTGTGCTGGTGATTGATTGGCCCGGGGGTTTCGAGGATGGAAAAATCCTGTGCCGGGACCAGCAGGCGGCCCTGGGTGATCTTCCATTTCTGGTCTTGTTTGTCCTGGATGAGTTTACCCTCGGGTATCGGAGGCAGTGTGTCGAGCATATTTTCCCATTTTTGGGCCTGGGGTTTCCAATTGAGCCGGTCGGCGAGTTTGATTAAACGCGGCAGTGTCATTTC
This sequence comes from uncultured Pirellulales bacterium, assembly GCA_964454745.1. GTDB lineage: Bacteria > Planctomycetota > Phycisphaerae > Sedimentisphaerales > Anaerohalosphaeraceae > CAYVUI01. The sequence continues at coordinate 10,842 of CAYVUI010000098.1, forward strand.
CAGGGCGCAGATAACCTCGGCTGGATTTTTGACCCCGCACCAGGTTTCTCCGGCGGAACCGGGGCTGAAGATGACCTTTCCGTTTTCGTCTTTTTGGGGGTAGTGTTCCGCGAAGAATGTCATTACTTCTGACGCAAAGGGGCGTATGCCATTGTTTGCAAATTCCAGGTCAGCGGTGATGCCGACGTAATCACACATTAACAGGATCATCCAGAGGTTGCCCGACCAGCTGTAGCGGAGGTAGGGGCTGTTTTTCTCCGTGTAATAGGTAACGGGCTGGTCGTCCCAGTAGAGGTAGCTGCCCCAGGGCATTGTTTCATAGGCGCAGACGCTGCCGGGGTGGCCGAACCGAGCATGGCTGTGACGCTGGAAGAGCGGGAGGGTTTCGACGTAAAAATTCATGCGGCTGCGCATGGCAGAGGCATCGCCGGTTCGCATGGCACCGTACAGTGACTGGTACGTTTCCAGCGCGGTGATATCCATTACGGACCAGAGCTGCTGGCAGTTGTTGTAGCGGAAGAGGTCGTTCATGAAGCGCACGGGGAACTCCCGGCGGTCGCTGCTGGTGCAGGCGACGTAATAGCGGTAGAGATCAAAGGCGGCCTGTTGCTTGATGAACCGGGTGTCGCCTTCTTTGGGTTCAGGCAGAAAATAACTGCGCTGCCAGAAGCTGGACCACCATTTTTCGTGGTTTTCGATGAATGTTCCTGTAGGCATTTCGCTTGCAGCTTTGATTTTGTCCAGCACATTTTGGCGCCAGGCGTCGAAGCCTTTGAGGGTAGAATCCGCGGCGATCCAAATCCGGTGTGCCTTTTGGCCGGGCGTGTTGTAGTTTTCGTCGAAGAATACCGCGGTTCCGAAGCATCGTCCCATCAGCGGATCGGTTTCCTTGGGCATGGTAAAGCCGGACCATTTGTTTGCAGCCTGGTAGACACTCTCGGTATTGACATGCCAGTTGAGCACCACTCCGCTATCGGTGGTTTTACGCTCAAACGGGAAGGGGCTGCTTAGGCTAAAGCCGACCGGTTTGTTCGGCTGACCGGTGCGATGATCAGTAATATCGATGCACATGACGTCCATTTCGATATTGGCGCGGATGTCCATGTGGACGGGGCCGGTGGGTGTGATTGCGGATACACGGATACAGGACTTTTTGATATCGTGAATCATTTTTAAGTTATTCACATCCCGGAACGGATCGCCTGCGCTGTTCCATCCCCCCACGGACCAGTCGTTGATGGTCAATACCCCCAGCGGCCGCTGAAAGCCTTTGCCGTCAAATGCACTGGCATGGTTTAGCTGCATTTTCACCCCACACTGGGCGTTTACGGTAATGCCGGTTACGCCGGTGCCGGTCGCCATGAAATCCCAGGATTTTTGGGGGCGCTGCTCAAAGACGATTTTGCCTTCGGTGTCGAACCTGCCGAGGATGCCGGCGGGCAGGGCGGGGAATGTATCGTTGGTTTTTCCAAGCGGGCAAGAGTATTTTGTCAGGGGTGGAATGTTATTGTGATCTTTGTCAAGGGGTGCGCCGCATTGGGTGCATTTGGGAGATTCGACGGTAAAACTCCAGGTCCGGGCTGTGTGGGCCGGGGCGGTGCCGTCGTCTTCACGGATTTGCCAGTAATACGTGGTGTTGAAATCCAGGTCCGGTTGATACGTGGTCGTGTCCGGTGGAAGAGCTGCTACCTGTACCATCGTGTCGGGAGAGGTTCCCATATAAAGCAAATGCGTATACGGGCCTGCGTGCTGCTCGGGCTGCCAAGTGAGTACGCTATTGTATGCGATATTCTCGGCTCCGTTTGCAGGTGTCGGGGAGGTCGCTCTTGGCGGAAGCGTGGTGAAGTGCCAGGTATCGCCTTTATGGGTAGTGCCGGTATCGGGGTCATTGGTGTCAACACGCCAGTAGTAGGTTGTGTTGAGCTTCAGATTCGGGTTATATTTTGCCTTCGTGCCTGTGTATAGAGGTTTGCTTTTTGAGAAATCCGGATCCGTGTCGAGATAGAGCATATATACGGGATTGGATATTTGCAGAGGCGCAGACCAGGCCAGGGCCGTGGAAGCCGGGAAATCGCTGATACCCTCGCGGGGAACCGGGGTGGTGGCCCTTGAGGGGTGGCGGTTGTTCATGGCATTTTGGATTTGGGTTTCGGACAGGGCGTGGTCGTAAATGCGTACATCATCAATGAAGGCATTGAGGGACATGATCGGGCCTTTTTGTTTGACGCCGCCGATTCGCACGGGGATGTCGCATTTGTGAGGGGTACCTGTATGTTGCGTGGTTTTGTTGAGCATACCGTCGGTGTAGAGGGACATGCTTGTACCGTCATAAACGCCGACAATGTGATGCCATTGGCCATCTTCAATACCGGGGTACTTTGCGGCCCCTTTCGCCCCGATGTAATAAGGATCGAGTCCGTAGACTTCGAAGGCGTGTGAGCCGTTCAAGCCCCAGTGGTTCCCGATAGCCATTAAACGCCAGGACTGGGAGGGGCCTTTGACGACCACAGCGGCCCATGTGCCGGGATTGAGGCTGCCGGGAGGGCATTTAACCCAGGCGCAGATGGTCATCGGGCCGGTGAAATCAAAGTGGGCCTCATTGGCCAGTTCGATGTAGTCATTGCCCGGACCGGTATAAATTGCCTGTCCAAAGCGGCCGGGGGCGTACGTGATGCCGGGTGTCGCAGTGCCGTGATTGCCGTTGCCGGAGATGTCCTGCGCTGTGCCGTCCAGGGGCAGATGGGCGATGAGCTGGGCAGAAGTTCTTGCGGAGAAAAATAAGATCAAAGCTGTAATGAGAACAATGTGAAGGTTTTTCATTTACTGCTCCTGTATGATGGATTTTTTGAGAAATTCGCACACTTCTTGTATTGTACCCGGTTTACCGATATGGTATTATCACATAAAGATACAATTTTGTAAAGTCCCTGCGGGGGACGTACTTTTTGAAAGGGATTTTGAATGAAGATTCGGATTTTTGCATTAGCGACGGTACTGGTACTGGCAGGAATTGGTTTTGGCCAGCAGGAGGTTCATGGTTCAATGTGGGACCGTTCGATGGAAGACGGCGGTGCCCAGGGCCGGCCCGATGGAGACTATTTTGCGGCAGGTCTGGGTGTGGTGATCTCGCCCAAGCCGTACAAGGGATATGATAACGAGGTTTTCCTGATTCCGCTGATCATTTACGAATCGGGCGATTTTTACGCAAGGGGCAAGAACCTTGGCTATACCTTTATGGAGCGGGAGGTTACGATTTTTGACCGGGCGATGACCTGGAGCTTTGACGCGGTAGCGGAGCTGCGTTTTGACGGGTATGACGATGACGATGCGTCGATTTTTAACGGGATGGATGACCGGGAGTGGACGATCGATATGGGCCTGGCGACGGAGCTGCGGGACCCGGAGTTTGGGTTTTTGCGGCTTGGGTGGCTGACGGATATTCTCTCGCGGCATGAGGGGCATGAGCTGCGGCTGACGTACGGCAAGCGGTTCCAGATGGATAAGCTGGGGCTGACGCCGAGCGTGGGCTTTGCGTGGGAATCGAGCGATCTGGTGGATTATTACTACGGCGTTCGCAGCTCGGAGGCGATTGCCGGACGTCCGGCGTATACGGCGGGTTCGGATATTACGTGGTTTACGAATCTGCAGATTACGTACCAGATTGATGAGCGTTGGTCGCTGTTTTCGCTGATTGGCTGGGAGTTTTTCGGCGACGAGATCAAGGATTCGCCGCTGGTGGACGAGGACAACAGCTTTAGCGGGATTATGGGCTTTTTGTACGAGTTTTGATTGAGATCCCGGGTGTCCGGGGTATTTGGGGATTGATAAGGGCCGTGTTGAGCGGCCCTTTTTTTTTTGCTTTTTTGATTGACTCTATGGCCGGCAGGGGGTAAAATGCAACAATGTTGCACTTTTGCGATTTAGATTTTGGCAGGGATTTTTCAATTGAATGCACTGTACATTAATCGAGAAAACGAGGCACGCGAGTTGTTGAAGAAGTGGGGGTTTCACTGTACACCGGGGCAGATTGGTGTTCTGGAAGTACTTTTGGATGCGGATTGTCCATTTTCTCAGCCGGAAATTGCAGCCCGAGTGCCTGGAGTGGATCGGACGTCAATTTACAGGATACTGGATCGTTTTTGTCAGAAAGGTCTTGTGCATCAGGCGTTTGTGGATGGCCGGGCTGTGCGGTATGAGCTTGGAGACCGATGCAGTGAGTCGCAATGTCATCCGCATTTTCTTTGCGATGAGTGCGGCGAGGTGTTTTGTATGGAGAATTTGGAGATTCCGCTGGCAGAGCCCGGCTTTGGGTTTGTGGTTCGTAAGCAGAAGGTGATGATCGAAGGGCTTTGCCCGGATTGCTGCTGAAAAGGATTTTGGGGGTATATGACGAAGGGAATTCGAAAATTTGTCTTGGTTCTGGGGCTGGGATGCCTGCTGGCGAATGTGTGCGGGCTGTTTTTCAGTTTGCATATCCTGTGTCAGGAGTGTGGGCATTCAGAACATCATGACTCGCAGCATTGTGAGTATTGTCAGAACACTTTTTTGCATAGTAAGCCGGCTCTGGAAGCGGTTTATGATACTGATACATGCATTTTGGGGGTTATTGGGCAGGTAGATCTCTTTGAGGATCGACATGTTCGGGTCAGCGGTTTTTCCAGTAAGATTGAGCGGGGGCCTCCAGCGAGGATTTAGGACAGATTTTATCAACCATTATGCGGAACTTTCCATTTGGGGAGAGGGTCTGTATATGCGCAAAGTTCGCCTAAATATTCATCAAATTTAACTGGAGAGCGTGTAATGAATTTACGAATAGTAGTTGTAGCTGTAATCGTTTGTTTGGGAATTTCTGCTGCTTTTTCAGAGCATACAGTTGCTCATACCCATATTGGTGTGAATCCGACATGGCGTCCGGACTGGACCGACCCGGGCAACCCCGCAAAAGCGACGGATACGGATTTAACGGACGATAATCAGCTTTGGATGTTTTCGGTTCCGCCGGTTCACCCGGTAGCAGCCACGCCCGGCTGGCCGGACTGGAGTATGGAAAACGGTGATATATTCCTGCTGCTGGTGCCTTACCTGGACGGCGGAAGTGCGGTTAACAAGCCCGGAGACGCAAGTAAGCAGCTTTGGATTTGCGATTTTCTTTACAGTGAATCCGGCGGTTACGGCGATGTAAGTGGTTACGACCACGTGGACGGCTGGCACAGTGCTCACGGGCCGCAGGGCAAGTGGAACCTTGATGCCGGTATCGATGAGAACACTGAGCCCACCTGGGATATTGGTGTGAAACGGATCGGCAGTTCCGTGGCAGAAGATGATTTCTTCATGCTGCTGCCCAGTGATGCAGGGGTGCTTACCAGTGACGGCGACCAGTACTTGCTGGAAAAGGAATGGATGGCAGATAAAAATGCATGGGGCCTCCATGAGCATATGCATTTTGCCTTCTATCTGACCCCGGATGCGGGGCAAGAGGTGTCCGCGACGTTTACGGCATATGATGCCGGTGGTATGTATGATGAATCGGACGAATTTGAATTTCGATTCGTGACGGTTCCGGAACCGGGCTCAATGATCCTGCTTGGATTCGGAGCGTTGGGATTGTTAAAGAGAAGGAAGTAATGAGACGTATTGAAGATTCGATAACTCGATTGAGTATTGTAACCGGCAGGGGTTGGGGCGCAGATTACCGTCCCGGCCCCGGTCGGGGTTTTACATTGATTGAACTGCTGGTTGTGATTTCCATTATCGCACTTTTAATGGGGATCCTGGTTCCGGCGGTGAACCGTGCCAAAAAGCAGGCCCGAAAGATCCTGTGTATGAGCAATGTGCGACAGACAGGGATCGCGACGCAAACGTTCCTGGTTGAGCATGAAAATCGTTTGCCGGGCAGTTCGTGTCATATCAGTGATCCAAAGGAGTACTGGTTGGTGATTCTATCGGATTACACGGAAGAACAGCTTCTGTTCCAATGCCCGAGTGATAAGGCGAAAAATTTTGTCGACTGGAACCAGCCGCTGGTTTTGCAGACGGATCGAAGGTATTCGAGTTTTGCCGTCAACGCATTGTTGGATCCGATCTGTTATCGTTATGGGGCCAGTAAGAATCCTTATAACCGCGTATTAAAGATTCGGCGGCCGGATGAATGTATCTGGGTCTCGGAGGCCCCCAATACCGATGCGTTTCTGCAGGCGGACCATATTCACCCGGAGTCGTGGGAAGGATCGATTGAGTATGCCAAGACGTTTATCGCGTGGGACCGGCATATCGGAAAGTCGCATTATCTTTTTGCGGATGGACATGTCGAGGCGTTGCTTTTTGATGTGACTTATGACTGGCCGAAGCGATGCAACTGGTACCCTGAAGCGGCGGCGGGATGGCCTGCAAATCCGTAGTTTTTGAGA
>CAYVUI010000099.1:0-16949 GCA_964454745.1 uncultured Pirellulales bacterium
AGGAAACAGCAAAAAAACGCGTTTCCTACCGTCCAGGGACGCTGTTGACCGTTCCATGCAAGGGGCTGGACCGGGAGTTTGATAAAAATATCGCGTCTTTTTACATGCAGGGCTATGACAACTACGACCTGCATTTCGTGGTTGAATCCGAGGAAGATGAGGCATACCCGGCTTTATGCCGATTGCGTGATCAGCTTTCGGGGCAAAGCCGAGCGAGGAAAATTGAGATTCTCGTTGCCGGGCAAAGTGATTCATGCAGCCAGAAGATTCATAATCTCCTTTGCTCGGTTGAATCGGCAGCCGAAGATGTCGAAGTATTCGCATTCGCTGATTCAGACGCCTGTGTCAAGGATTTATGGCTGGCTCACCTGGTGCACCCGCTGCGGAAGGAAAAAACCGGGGCCACGACCGGGTATCGCTGGTTTATCCCTCAGCGGCATAACTGGGCGACACTGGCACTGACTTCGATCAATGCGAAAGTAGCCCAGCTTTTGGGCAATACCCATTTTAACCAGGCCTGGGGCGGTTCGATGGCGATCCGGCGGGGTATCTTTGAGAAGGTAAAACTCGATGAAATCTGGCGCGGGGCGGTCTCAGACGATCTGTGTCTTTCGTGGGCGGTAAAAAACGCGGGCAAAAAGGTGGTTTTCGTGCCGGCGTGCCTTGTGGCCTCTTTTGAGTCTGTCGAGTGGGACCAGCTTTTCGAATTCGCGGTTCGCCAGTTTGTCATTACCCGCGTCACGACGCCTGGAACCTGGATATTCGGACTTTTAAGCTCCATTTTTACCCTTGCCGGGCTTTGGGGCGGCCTGGCGGCAGCCATCCTCTCGGTGCGGACCGGACAGGATCTGTGGCCGCTGCACCTTGCGGTGCCCGTGGTTTTTTTGATCGGACAGATTGTACGGGGAATTCTGCGTCAGCGAATGATCTTGAGTCTGCTGGGTGAACATCGCCAGGCGCTTCGAAAAGCGGCACTAGGCGACATTCTCGGCAATTTCCTTTGGTCGTGGCTTACACTGGGCTGTATCATTCTTTCCGCATTCCGCAGAACGATCACATGGCGGAGTATTACGTACCGGCTTGTCTCGCCGACGAAAACCGAGATCATCAGACAGCCGTAAAAGGGGCGGATTTTTCGCTCGAATTTCACTTGCAAGGCGTTTATACTGTCTGGGACAATTATTTTCTATCCAATCAGAAAACAAGATTGGATTGGGTACTTCTTACGGATATGAACATGCAGCAGGCATCTCATCCATTCGCTTTGATGGCCGTGGCACTGGTGGCGGGCTCTTTTGTGCTCAGCACGCTCCTGACGGCAATCGTCCGGTTCATCTCGATGGAAGTGGGTTTTGTCGCCTATCCGAGGCGGGGCCGTTTCAGTGATAAGGTCGTGCCCATGGGCGGCGGGATTTCGATTTTCTGGACGATTGCGCTGATCCTGCTGGGGGCCTCGTTTACGGTTAAATTTTTGCTGCCCAACGGATACCTGCCCAACTGGATCGAACGGGAACTGTTGGTTCACATGCGGGGGTTTGTGGACCGGCTGCCCGAGATTACCTTTGTCATCATTCTCGTATCGCTGCTGCACGTAATGGGGCTTTGGGACGACCTGCGTCACCTGGGGCCGTGGTTTCGCCTGTTTTGCCAAATGGTCATCGCGGTTCTGGCGGTAACCATGGCGGATATCCGCGTCGAATTTTTTATTGAAGACCAGGTGATTACGACGCTCGCTTCGGCGGTCTGGATTGTAATGATTATCAACGCCTTTAACTTCCTCGATAACATGGACGGTGTGTCCGCAGGGATCGCACTGATTGTTGCGATTGTGCTTTTTTACGCCGCCTCGATTTCCGGGCAGCTCTTTATCGGGGCGATGGCCCTGGTCTTCATCGGCACAATGATGGGGTATCTGATCTTTAACTTTCCGCCGGCGAGAATCTTTATGGGCGATTCCGGTTCGCTGGTCGTGGGCTTTTTTGTCGCGCTGCTTTCGATTAAAACGACCTATTTCCAGGAATCGGTCGGTAAGGGCATCTATGCCGTGTTCATGCCGCTGATTGTTCTCGCGGTGCCGCTGTATGATTTCGGCAGCGTGATTTTGATTCGCCTCTACCAGGGCAAGAGTCCTTTCGTGGGAGATACACAGCATTTCTCACACCGGCTCAAACGGATGGGGCTCTCTGACATTCAGGTGGCATTGACGCTGTACCTGGCCACGGCGACAACGAGCCTGTCCGCGATTTTTCTCTACCAGGTGGATTTTGTCGGTGCAGTTTTGATCACGACTCAGACGATGATGATCTTGATTCTGATTGCGACACTTGAAATGAGCCAGCGAAGTACGACCCTGCCATGAGAAACTCCAAGCAGCCCAATCTGCAGCATCCCCCGTCCAGCCGCTGGGCAAACGTTTTGTGGCTGGGGGCATTGTGCGTCTTGATCCTCAGATCGACTTATACCGAATCCGCGGATATTCATACGACCCAGGCCCAGTTTTTGAGTAACCCCGGCTTTAGCCTGGTCCTGTCGAGTGTTTTGCTCGCGATTTTTGCGACCTGGTATTTCATCCGGGGCCGGCGTATCAGCTATCATAGGCAAATCGGCCTTGTGCTCGGTGTTTTCTTCCTGGTCTGCGGGGGGCTGGTTGCTTTAGCCGGGGCATCGGATAAACGTGTTGCGATCAACGATATCATTACGCTTGCCGCACCGATGCTGTGCGGGATTGCCCTGGTGTCTCTTCTGGATAAGGGCTGGAAGATTCGGGTCACACTGCTGGTGGTTTGTGGTTTGGGAGTTTTGGCTACCTCGCAATGTGTCGGCCAATGGCTCGATTCCAACGATTCGATGATCCAGACCTATGAACTCGACCCGGACACAACACTTTCCAACCTGCAGATCGAGCCGGGCACCCTCCAGCAGATGCTTTTTGAACACCGGCTGTATTCAAAGGACATCAATGGTTTTTTTACGACGAGCAATTCCGCCGCAACATTTCTGCTGATGTGCCTGTTCTCAAGCCTGGCACTGATCGGAGACTGCTTTCGTACCGGCAGCCGTGAACACAGCGGCGGCAAGGGGCTGCTTATCCTGGCCGGGTTGGTGATTTTCACCGGGTTGCTGATTACCAAAAGTAAAGGCGGCATCCTGGCACTTACGGCAGCGGGCGCTGGCCTGGCCGCTGTGCTTTTGCTTGGGAAATACCTGTGGAAATTCCGCTGGGTGATCCTGGTTGCAGGCATCGCGACTGCCGCGGTGACTGTCTGGGTGACTGTTCAATATGGTCAGCAGCATGGCCGTCTGCCCGGCGGCAACAGCATGCTGGTCCGCTGGCAGTACTGGGAGACCAGCGGCCGGATCATCAAAGACTATCCGCTTGGCACCGGACCAGGCAATTATTACCTGCATTACACGACCTACAAGGACCCGGGCGCGGTAGAAGAGGTTCGCGATCCGCATAACTTTGTGATCTCGCTTTTGGCCGAATACGGCCCGGTCGGTTTGCTGGGCTTTCTGGCCGGGGCGGTGATTCCGCTGGGTACGTGGGTATTCAAAAAGGATAAAAGACTGCAAGACAACGAAGACGCCGCAGACGCTCAGACCGTTCACGGCGGCATGGCCTCGCTGGCCGGAATCCTGGCGATCGGGGCTGTACTGATGCTCGTGGTCCGGCCGGTCCTGTTCCCCATGGCGGAAACGTCGGACCAGCAGGAAGTCAATCTCTTCGCGTTTTTCCTTTTATACGCATTCCCCTGGCTGATTTTGACGCTGGCACTGTTTCTGCTGTTTCGCAGCGATCCCGGCTGGGTGTATCGGCAGAGCTTTTCACATCGAACCAGCGTAACATGCCTGACACTGGGCATCGCCGGGGTTTTCATACACAACCTCATTGACTACGCAATCTTTGAACCGGCCAACCTTACCCTGTTCTGGATTCTGGTCGCGATTTGCATACGCCTTGGTTTTGGCGATACGGATTCTCAAAATGACACGGCCTCGCGACCGCCCAAGGCACTGCGATGGACGGTTTTTGCCGCTGTAAGTGCGGCCTTGCTCGGGGCAGCCTGGTTTGGTATTCTTCCCACGGTTCGCAGCGGACGATTCGTGCAAAAGGCCTTCGCAGATTTCGGACAGGCTGAAACCTATCTCACCGAAGCGTTGAACTCCGACCCGCTTGCAGCCCGGCCGGCAGTTTTGCTCGGGTCGCTCTACGAGCAAAAGGCAATGGCCCAGCCGGAAAAAAGCACCTACTTTTTACGGCGGGCGCATGAAGCGACCCTGGAGGCAATCGGCCGAAATCCAGGGGACCACCGAAACTACAAAAAACTGGCGGATATCTGCATTGGCCTGGCCGCTTCGGACGCGCAGCACCCCAGTGAGTTTTGGTATCAAAAAGCACTCGAACAAACGCAAAAGGCCCTCACGCTGTATCCCGGCTCCGACCGGCATTGCTACCAGGCGGGCCAACTGGCGGAAAAACTCGAACAGCCCGAGACGGCACTGGCGTATTACCTGAGGGCGGTGGAAATTGAAGACGCCTTCCGAAGGCAGTTTCGAGAGATGTACCCGGGAGAGGAAGTCTTTTCACGGATGGGCCGAGGCAAATACCTCCATGCAAAGGAACAAATCGAGGCCCTGAAAAATCGCTAAGCATTTGCGAAATGCATGCCGACGAAAAGCTGTGAATTACTGTACTTTTTCGAGAATTTCATCCGGGATGTCAAAATTGGCATAAACGTTCTGGACGTCGTCATGGTCCTCGAACTCTTCCATCAGGGCGAGAATTTTTTTGGCGGTATCTTCATCCGTTACCGCGATGGAATTCTGCGGGACCATGGAAATCTCCGCCAGTTCGACGGGAATGTTGTTTTCATCGAGGGCCCCCTTGAGCGAATCATACGCCGAGGGATCGCAGGTAATCTCGAAGACCTCACCGGTGTTTTCCATATCATCCGCGCCGGAGGAAAGGGCAAGGTCCATAAGCTGCTCTTCATCCACCTGGTCGGCCTTGACGGTGATCAATCCTTTTTTATCGAACATCCAGGCCACGCAGCCGCTGGCCCCGAGCGAACCGCCGCGGCGTTCGAAAATCTTTTTGATCTCCGGGCCGGTTCGGTTGCGGTTATCGGTAAGGCCGTCCACCATCAGGGCCACACCGCCGGGGGCATACCCTTCGTACAGGACTTCTTCATAGTTGATCGGGCCCAGTTCACCGGTGCCTTTTTTAATGGCCTTTTCGATCGTATCCTTGGGCATATTCGCGGCCTTGCCCTTGTCAATCGCGTAGCGAAGGGGCAGGTTCGTGGAGATGTCTCCGCCGCCGTTTTTGGCCGCGACGATAATCATCCTGGCGACCTTGCTCCAGAGTTTGCCGCGTTTTGCATCGTTTGCCGCTTTTTTATGTTTGATTCCTGCCCAATGCGAATGACCTGCCATTGCTCGATCCTTTAATTATCCATTTCTTTTCTTTTCAACCACCGCGCATCCAGGCTTGACCGGCCGGGATTTGCCCCAAAATGTATCCAAAGTGCGGGGCTGTGTCTATCATATTTTTCGTTGGATTTGCTTTTTATCGCAGCTGACCGTTCATGAAACCGTTCCGGTCCGGCGTGGCTTAATGAATGACCTTATTGAGCGGATAGGTAAAAATTCCGGACGCCCCGGCTCTTTTAAGTTCGGGGATCAGCTCGCGTTCGACCTTTTCCTCAAGAATCACCTCCACGGCGACATAGTCTCCCTCGGCCAGGGACGATACCGTCGGGCTTTTCTCCGAGGGCAGGATATCGAGCACCGCGTCGAGGTCGTTCTTTTGACAGTTAAGCTTAAGCCCGACACGCGTGCGGGCGTCGATAGCGGCGTTGAGCAAAATGGCGATATTTTCGATCTTCTGCTTTTTGAACGGATCCGTCCATGCATCCTTATTAGCGATGAATCGGGTCGTCGAACTGAGCAGCTCGTCGATAATCTTGAGATTGTTGGCCCGAAGCGAAGAGCCCGTCTCGGTCAATTCCACGATCGCGTTAACCAGCCGCGCCTTAACCTCGGTCGCTCCCCAACTGAACTCGACCTTGACATTGATCCCCTGGTCGGCGAAGTACTTGCGGGTGACGTTGACCAGTTCCGTCGCAATGATCCCGCCTTCGAGGTCTTTGGCCTGCTTAATGTTGTCACACTCTTCAGGAACCGCCAGGACCCAGCGGGCCGGCTTGCTGGTCGCCTTGGAATACCGCAGCTCACAGACTTCATGCACATCCGAACCGTTTTCCATCACCCAGTCATGCCCGGTAAAGCCGGCATCGAGTACGCCGTCGGCAATGTAGCGGCTCATTTCCTGCGCGCGGAGCATGATCAGTTCGATCTGGTCGTCATCGATTCGGGGGAAATAACTTCTTTCATATCCGGTCACGGAATAACCCGCGCGTTCAAAGAGTTCAAATGTTGCTTTCTGCAGGCTGCCTTTGGGGATTCCGAGCTTGATCTTTTTGTCAGACAACGTTCCTGTCCTTTCTCTAAGAGCGTTTTTTCGTTTTCTTTTTTGTGGTCTTTTTCTTTACGGTTTTTTTCTTCGCCGTTTTCTTTTTTGTGGTCTTCTTCGCAGCCGTCTTCTTCTGCACGGTTTTCTTCGTGGCGGACTTGGCAGCGGTGGTTTTCTTTTCCGACTTCTTTTTTGCAGACGCCTTTTTCTTCTTCGCGGGCACGACCGGCTTGTCAGACTCCGCTTCCATTCGCAACAGCCGGTAAAACAGCATCGCGTCTTTGGCGGGCACGACCCGTTCAATGAAGCCGTAGATATCCTCCGGCTGGGCCTCTTCGTGCACCAGGCGGCAGCCATGCAGATGGGCGATCATCCGCTCAGTCAGCGGAATTGCATGGGCATCGAGAGCGGTCAAAAGCGTATACGACGCCACGTAAGGGGTAACGCCCTCCAGTTCCTCAAGCTCCTTGCGGGCCTCCCGCTTGCCCAGCTCACCAAGTTCCGCGAGGCTGACCTTGTCGTATTTATTGAACACGGCATTGAGGATCTGGCTGAGCCGCTGGACAGTCACCCGGGCTTTCTCAGCATCGATACGATCCGCAATCACCTCGAGCATCTCTTCCTTCCGGCAGACACGCAGGTCATTGATATCCACGAAATGTTTCTGGATGTCTTCGAGGATTGCCTGGGCATTCTCGAGCGAAGTGTATTCGCTTAAGCAGGCAAATACCACAGCATCCACAGGCTCTTCAAACGGTTCAAACTCGATGGAATCGTACGCACGTTTGAGCTTCGTAAAAAGCTTGAGCAGAAGTTCACCGTATTTTTTGCCTTCTTTCATTGTGACTGGTCGCCTTCCTGATGGTGTTCCGTTTGAAGTTCTTTATTCGCTTCTTCGATCAGTTTCAGCGTCTCGAGCGTGCCCTTGAGCCGACTGTCTTCTTCAAAAGTCAGGTGCGGACAAAACTTGGACGTCAGCCGGTCACCAAGCAGGTGCTGGATATGCCCGGCGGCATGCTGAATCCCGGTCAGGGTCTTGCGTTTGGCTGAGTCGCTTTGCGTCATCACACTCAAAGATACATGGGCGGTCTTGAGATCCGGCGACAGATCTACGCCCGTCACACTGATAAATCCCTCGATCCGGGGATCGTTCATATGATTGTTGATGATATCGCTAACGGCCTCTTTGATGACCCTGCTGAATTTTTCCTGTCGTCGGGACGGCATTTCGATCCTCTCGGGCTTAGGTTACAGTGTCCTGGCGACTTCCACAAGTTTGTACGATTCGAGCACATCATCGATCTTGAGATCATCATACCCGACAAGTTTGACTCCGCACTCGAGACCCTGGCGTACTTCACGGACATCATCCTTAAAGTGCTTGAGTGAATCAATGGTACAATTGTCCTTAACCACGATGTTGTCGCGGATCAATCGAATCTTATCCTTGTTGCCGATGGTCCCGCTGCGGACATAACAGCCCGCAATCGTTCCAACGCTGGAAATCTTGAACGTATCACGGATTACCAGGTTCGCAGTCACTTCTTCCTTGATCTCGGGTGCAAGCATACCGACCATTGCGTCTTTGAGGTCCTCGGTAATCTTATAAATCACGCTGTAGAGACGGATATCGATGCTCTTGGAATCAGCGAGCTGCTTGACGCGTTCATCGGGTACAACGTTAAAGCCGATGATAATCGCACCCGATGCCTCGGCCAGCACCACATCGCCTTCCGTAATCCCGCCCACCGCGGCATGCAGAATCTTGATCTTGATTTCATCGGTACTCAGGTCCGTAAGATACTTAATCAAAACATCCACGCTTCCCTGCACATCCGCGCGGATAATCAGGTTCAGCTCCTGGATATTGCCGGCCTCGATATGCGTGAACAGGTTGTCCAGGCTGATCTGGCTCCGCTTGGCCAGGGACTCTTCCCGCTCAAAGCTCTTGAGCTCTTCCGAGGTCTGCTTGGCCTGGTTGATGTCCTCGAGCACGAAGAATCGGTCCCCGGCCTGGGGCACATCGCTAAGCCCGCTGATCTCGACGGGCGTGCCGCTAGCCGCGTTTTTAACGGTTTTACCGCGGCTGTCCCGCAGGGTTCGCACCCTGCCATAGCCGATACCCGCCAGGACAATATCTCCCTTTTTGAGTACCCCCTCCTTAATCAGTACCGTCGCCACCGCACCGCGCGAGGTCGTCATTTGCGCCTCAACCACCCATCCGGTCGCCGGCAGCTTGTTGTCGGCCTTGTATTCGCGAAGTTCCGCAATATAGTCCAGGTGCTCGATCAAATCTTCAATGCCTTCACCGGTGATCGCGCTGGTTTTGACGATTTACGTGTTTCCGCTCCACTCGGTGGGCGTCAGGTCATGCTCGGCGAGCTGACCGTAAATTCGGTTGATATCACAACCGGGCAGGTCGATCTTGTTCAATGCCACGATAATTTCGACCTCGGCCGCCTTGGCATGGTGAATCGCCTCGATGGTCTGCGGCATCAACCCGTCATCAGCCGCGACAACCAATACAACAATATCGGTCATATTCGCACCGCGGGCCCGCATGGACGTAAAGGCCTCGTGGCCCGGGGTATCCAGGAAAGTCACTTTCTTGCCGTTAAGCGTCACCTGGTACGCACCGATATGCTGGGTAATCCCGCCCGCTTCGCCGCTGGCGACATCTGATTCCCGAATCCGGTCGAGCAGGCTGGTCTTTCCGTGGTCCACGTGTCCAAGCATCGTCACAACCGGGGGACGTTTGACCGGCTTCTTGTTTTCCCGCTGGTCGAACTGCTCCTGGATCGTTTCGATCATGGACTTTTTGCGTTCCACGATCAGTTCCGTCCCGAAGTCCACGGCGATCAACTCGGCGACTTCCGTGGTAATCACCTGGTTCGCTGTCGCCATGACGCCCTGCTCCATCAGCTTGGCGATAATATCACTGGCCCGAACGGCAAGGGCCGCAGACAGGTCCTTGACATGGATCGGTTCACTGACATGAGCCTTTTCAGGACGCTCGACAGGGGTATCGGGCGCCGAGGAATCCTTGGTCTGAATCTTTCGAGAAGGCTTCGCTCCGAGCGACTCGCCCTTGGCCACCGCCAGGCGGGCCTTGCGTTCTTCCATATCCTTGGCGTGCATCCTGCGTCCGCGGGGTGCATCGCTGTCCCATTCACTTTCGCGATGGCGGCCGTGGGTTTTGCTTTTACTGGCTTTTTTGCCCTTACGCGGCTCTGCCTTATGCGGGGGCGGTGCAAGACCGGCCGACTCCATCAGCGGAGCCGTCATCGGCGCATCATGCGAACGCTTGGGCCGGCCCTGACGGGGCGGACGCCCGGAACGCGGACGCCGCGCGGCATCCGGTTCGACACTTTCCATACGAATGACCTTCGGGCCGCTCAGTGCCGCGGGCTGGGGTTTTTCAAGCATAGGACCGGCAGGCGCTACCGGTTCGGGTTTCTCTTTTTTCTCGTCCGGCGGACGAATCACCGCGGAGGCGAATTTCGGTTTGCTTTGCTCTTCTTTTTTGGCCTCTGGCTGCGGCTGCTGCACTTCGGCAGCGGGCTGTGCCTGCTCAGAGATTTCACCTTTGGATTCTTCTTCGGTGGGAGCCTCGGCGGCTGGGGCCGCAACAGGTTCCTGCTGCGTTTGAGGCTCCGTTAGTTCCGCGGCCGCGGCCGGTGGTTCTTCCTCGGCAGGTTTGGCCTGTGCTTCTTCGGCGGGCGGCTCCGGCTTGGGCTGTTTGACCCGCACCTCTTCGAGATCCACCCGTTCTGCACGTTCAACGGTAGTTGTGTGTTCGCCCTCGCTAAACCATTCCCGGATGGTTGCAGCCAGACCGGCAGAGATGGTGGACATGTGGTTCTTAATGTCCAGACCTTCGGCCTGGCACTTTTCCACAATCGCCTTGCTCTTGACTCCAAGTTCTTTGGCCAGCAGATGGACTCTGGTTACGGCTTTTGCCACACTGATCTCCGTTTCTTTTAAATCACACTCATTGCGGCTTGCGGAATTTCCGAAAGCCGGCGACTTTGTAAAACTCGCAAAAATCTATTTTTTCTTTTTCTCACTTTGAAGAATATCTTCCGCCTTGGTCTTGCTGCCTTCTTCGGTCATTTCACGGGCTTTTTCCGCCGCGGTATTGATAATCGTCTCGGCAACACCGGCATCAATGCCCAGCTCCTCGACGAGCGGCTGCTGTCCGACTTCCTCAAGATCGAGCACCGAAATAATCCCCAGCGCCAGCAGCTTATCCACCAGGCGTTCATCTTCCGGATCCGCCTGCTTGAGTGTCTCGGTCAGGCGCTCAACTTCCTGGTTGTATTCGCTCGGTGTGAGAATATCGATATCCCACCCCGTCAGACGCGCGGCCAGGCGGACATTCTGCCCGTGTTTGCCGATCGCCAGGCTAAGCTGGTCGTCATTGACTACTACCGTGGCCCGCCCCAGTTCGAAACACAGGGCAATCTCACTGACTTGCGCAGGCATCAGCGAGTTGGCGATCAGAACCTGCGAGGAATCCGACCAGCGGACGATGTCAATCTTCTCGCCGCTGAGTTCATCGACGATATTCTTGATCCGGCTGCCGCGAACGCCCACACACGCCCCGACGGCATCGACCTTGTCATCATGGGAATGCACCGCGATCTTCGTCCGGTAGCCCGCTTCCCGGGCCAGGGCCTTGATCTCGATGATCCGCTCGGCCACTTCGGGCACTTCCAGTTCAAAGAGCCGCTTGATGAAATCCGGATGTGTACGGGAGAGAATAATCTTTACCGCACTGCTCGTATCGCGGACATCGAGGATCATACAGCGGATCCGCTCGCCGACATGATGCGTTTCACCGGTGATCTGCTCGGAGCGGGGCATGAACCCTTCCGTTCGGCTGTTGATCGTAATCGTAAGGGTGCCGCCTTCATATCGCCCGGCGATGCCGTTAATGATCTCGCCTTTTCGCTGGGCAAATTCCGCAAAAATACTGTCGCGTTCATCCGCTTTGAGCTTCTGGATCATAACCTGCTTGGCGGTCTGGGCGGGAATCCGGCCCAGGCTCTTGATGTCGATCTCCGCGCCGTCCTTGTAAGCCTTGATCTGGCCGGAAGTTCGGTCAATATGGACGATGATGTCCTCGGCGGTTGGTGAACCAAAGTACTTTCGTGCCGCGGAAACCATCGCCGATTCAAGATCCTGAAAGATGGATTCTTTGTCGATGTTTTTGTCCCTGGCGATGTTCTCGACAATGCGAAGTAATTCCTGGTTCATCAATACATCCTTTTCTTTAAACTATAATTATCTACCCGGCGGGCCCGGTTTACGATTCTTCTCAAGTATTTCTTCTCTCGCCGCCCTGCCGAAGCAATTTTCAATTTTCAAAACCCGTTTCGTCTACAATAAAAAAAGTGGAAACCAATGGCATTCCACTTCTGTTCCGGTGGGTTTACAACCCGCCGAGGGCCGTCCTTACGAATACGGACGGAACAACTTGTCCTGGCGTGGTCACCTCATCGGTTGCCTCCGAAAAAACCACGTCCGCAACAGGGACCAAAAAAATCGGTCCGAAAATGCCGTTTCACGCTTCCAATGCACCCCTGCGGCGCAAAGCACCGTTTTGAACTAAGCGGGTACACGACTTTGTAACCTTTTTACATGCATATCATCTTTTCCTCTGGAATCCCAGAATCTCTGTAAACCATAAGATTATATTATATCGTCATTTGCTGTCAATGAGAAAATATATTTTTCCATCGCTCAATACAGGCTAAACCTATTCTCATTTATGAGAAAAACGTTTTTAATCGTAAAATCTCTACTTTCTGACCCAAAAACTCCGGATATTCGGGAATTTCTACGTATTTTTACACAGATTGTCTATTTCATAAGACTTCCGGTAGACAAAACATCAGCTTTTCTATTATAATAGGTTTGATAAAGGGTTTTTCCGGGAGAAGCCAGATGAGCGAAAAAAACTGCGCAGTTGAAATTCTTCATTTCGCAATCGCCCGCGAGATACGGGCCTTTGAATTCTACATGAAACTTAAATCCAAGTTTACCGATCCGGTTTTGCGGGATATCATGATGGAGTTCGCCGAAGCGGAGATCGAACACAAGGACCAGCTCGAATTCGAGCTGATGAAGATGGGTGAAGTGGTCCAGGACCGGATTTACAAATCCTCCCAGGAACTCGATGAGCGTTTTCCGCTGGCAGATATGATCGAAGAGGGAGACATGAGCTATGAAAATGCGATCCTGCTGGCGATTGACAAAGAGGAGAACGACTTTAGGGTGTATGTCGAGCTGGCCGCAAAAGTGGAAGATGCGCACTGCAAAGATGTGATCGTTGCCCTGGCCCAGCAGGAAGTGGAACACAAACTCCGCTGGCAGCGGCAGTATGACATGCTCAAGGAAGAAGGGGGCAGCTAAACCCTGATCCGGCTTTTCAGTATTGATACCGGGGATTAGTGGTACCGAAGAGTTCGCTTCTTTCGGCGGATCAGCATCGCTGCGGCGGTCACGGCAATCGCATGGCCCTTGCCGATTTCATCGAGACCCTCGTTGGTCTTGGCCTTTACATTCACAGCCGTAAAATCAATATGCATGACATCCGCAATTGAGCGTTTGATCTGACCCTTATGCGGTTCAAGCCGGGGCTCCTCGGCATGAATGGTTAGATCCACGTTTACCACTGACCAGTTGTCCTCCGCCAGCCGGTTACAGACCATATCGAGCATCTCTTTCGAATCAACATTCTTCCAGCGGTCGTCCTTGTCGGAAAAATGTGTGCCGATATCACCCAGGCCCGACGCACCCAGCAGGGCATCAATCACGGCATGAATCACAACGTCGCCGTCCGAATGGCCCAGCAGCCCCAGCGGATAGGGAATCTGCACGCCGCCGAGAAACAGCTCGCGGTTGGGAACCAGTCGATGGATATCCGTGCCGATGCCGGTGCGGTATTCGTACTGCGGCTCGATCACAGGATGCCTTTCGTTGAAGGAATCTCCGAGCCGATGATCGTCACCGCCTGGGCCAGCGCCTGGCCGAAAGATTTGAAAATCGCCTCCGCGATATGGTGGCTGTTCGTACCGTACGGAACGTTCACATGCAAATTAAACTTGCCGACATTGGAAAAGGAACGGAGGAACTCTTCCAGGCATTCCACATCGAAATCGCCGATTTTTTCCGTATTGTAATCCACGTTATATACGCAAAACGCCCTGCCGGAAAGATCGAGGGCCACATTGGCCAGCGCATCTTCCATCGGCACCGACGCACTGCCGTAACGGGCAATGCCTTTTTTATCAGCCAAAGCCTTGTCCAGTGCCTGTCCGAGGCAAATGGCAACATCTTCCACGGTGTGATGCGCATCGACCTCAAGATCGCCTTTGGCACTGACCGTCAGGTCTACCCGTGAATGCTTGGAAAGATGGGCAAGCATGTGATCGAGGAAACCAAGGCCGGTATCGAGTTCATAACGCCCGGTTCCGTCGAGGTTCAGCTCAAGCCTGATCTGGGTTTCCGCGGTGCTTCGTTCGATAAGAACCTTACGGTCATTCATAGTTAATCCCTTTTGCCGATGATTGATTTTAACGCTTCGATAAGTTTATTGTTCTGATCCGGTGTGCCGACGGTAATGCGAAGCTTGTCCCGCAAGCCGGGCAGGTCAAAGTACCGGACATAAATATTCTTTGCCGCCAGCAGCTCATACACCTGGTCTGCGGGCAGAGAGGTTGTTTTCGCCAGCAAAAAGTTCGTCGAGCTTTGCGGGACATCAAAGTCCAGTGTTCGCAGCGCTTCGGTCAGGCGGACCCGCTCGACCTTGACTTTGCTGACGGTTTCCCTGAGCCAGTTCTGATCCTGTATCACTGCCGTCGCGAGAGTATTGGCCAATGCATCCGTATTGTATGAATCCTTGACCTTGCGAAGCCCGGCGACCAAGGCTGCATCCGCCAGGCCAAACCCAAAACGAAGCCCGGCCAGGGCATACCCCTTGCTCATGGAACGCAGCAGGATAACATTTTCGTATTCCCGAACAAGATCCAGGCACGAGGCCTCGGCAAAATCGACATACGCCTCGTCAATGAGCAGAACCGCCCTGCCCTTTAGCTTCTCGGCAAGACCGGCCAGGCGGTTGGGGCGGATAAAAAGGCTCGTTGGAGCATTGGGATTGCAAATAATCACCAGCGAAGGATTTACACTCAACAGCTCCTGCTCATTGTAAAAACCAGCCTCGTCATACTGTACCTCAAGGGCGGTACAGTTCTGGATGCGTGCCAGAACCGGGTACAATGAATACGTCGGCCCGGGGTAAACCAGCGGACGATTGGGGTCGCAAAAAGCGCGAATACAGATCGTCAGCAGGTCATCACCGCCGTTGGTGGCAATGATATTGTCGGGTGAAAGATTCAAAACTGAAGCCGCGGCATTGCGGAAATCATCCGCCAGCGGCTGGGGATAGCGGCGAAGGGAATCCAGGTCAAATTCTTCAAACGCTTTTCGGACAGCCGGCGAGGGCGGATAGGGATTCTCGTTGGTGTTGAGCTTGATGACATCGCTGTCTTTGGGCTGAAAACCGGGCACGTAGCCCTCGAGTTCATCTATATTGGGTCGAAAATAGCTCATTATGCTGTCCTTTAAAGAATAGGGGTATTATAAGGACATGCCGGGTGAATAGAAAGGGGTTTTTAACGGCAGGAAAGGGTTATTTTCCGCAGTAGTCAATCAGCCGGCCGATTTCGGAACGCAGGTCTTTGCGATGGACGATCATATCGACAAATCCATGCTCGACAAGGAATTCCGCCCGCTGGAAGCCCTCGGGCAGCTCGACCTTGATCGTTTCATAAATCGTCCGCGGCCCGGCAAAGCCGACCAGGGCTTTGGGTTCGGCGATAATGACATCGCCCAGCATGGCAAAGCTCGCCGTTACGCCCCCGGTGGTCGGATCGGTCAAAACGGAGATAAACAGTCCGCCGGCGTCATCGAGTTTGGCCAGTGCCGCCGAGGTTTTGGCCATTTGCCCGAGAGAAACCACCCCCTCGTGCATGCGGGCACCGCCCGATGCGGAGATCACGACAAACGGCAGGTTTTCCTCAATTGCCCGGTCCACCCCCAGGCAGAACTTTTCGCCCACAACCAGGCCCATCGAACCGCCCAGGAACGAAAAATCCATGGCTGCGAGCATCAAACCACGCCCGCGGATAAACGCCTTGCCGACCAGGATTGCCTCATGCTTGCCTTTGTCGTCCTGGTCTTTGGCGATACGATCCACATATTTTGTACCTTTATACTCGAAATCAAGCGGGTCAGCCGACGCAATATCCGCACCCATTTCCTCAAAGGAGCCCTCATCCACGAGCTGGGCAATACGGGTCGATCCGTCCAGGCGAAAATGGTACTGGCACTCCGGGCAAACATGGAGATTCTGCTCGACCGTCTTGCGGTACAGCATGTGCTTGCAATCCGGGCAGGCCAGCCACAGGCCCTCAGGCATTTCCCGGCGGGGTTTGAGCGAAAAACCCTGCCACTTTGATTTCGCATTTTTGGTCATCACTGGATGTTAAACCTCCGTTTTTGAGCGTCAATTTAACCAAACTAACGGAATTCTAACCGATATCATGGGGATTGGGAAGAAAAAATCAGGCCGATTTCGCCGCATCAGTAATCGCCCGGATCGAGGCCTGGCGGTCCGGCTGGCCGAAGATCGCGTTGCCCGCGACCAGCGTATCGGCCCCGTATTCGATCACCGTCGGTGCGGTTTTCGGGGCGATCCCGCCGTCGACTTCGATACGTACGTCCGGCCCGACCGCTTTGCGGATGGCGATACATTTTTGTGCCGCCTCATCGATGAATGACTGGCCGCCAAAACCGGGATGCACCGTCATGACCAGCACCATGTCGCATTGGGGCGCGATATCCAGGACCGACTCAACCGGGGTCTCGGGATTGAGCGTTACCCCAGCGGTTACCCCCTGGTCGTGGAGGGATTTAATGAAATCAACCGGATCGTCAACCGTTTCGATATGGAAGGTAATGTGATCCGAGCCGGCCTTGATAAACTCCGGTGCATACTTTTTGGGGTCCGTAATCATCAGGTGCGTATCGAAGCACAGGTTGGAGTACTTGCGAAGCTTGGCAACAATCGGCGGGCCAAAAGTGATATTCGGCACGAAATGTCCATCCATTACGTCGAGGTGGACCATGTTAATCCCGTCCACGCGCTCGACATCGGCCACTTCCGGGGCGAGGTTCGCAAAATCGCTCGAAAGGATCGAGGGTGAAATCTCGATCGTACCGGGTTTGGGCAGGTTCCGTGATGTCATTTTAGCTTCTCCTGTATCTATCAAAAACGGCCCGTCTGCCCGCGCGAGTACGGGCAGCGGACCGATCAATCATTCAAAAAGAAACGATTACTTCTCGTCGAGAATTTCCAGGCATTTGAACTTCTTACCTTCGAGGAATTCGAGGCTCGCGCCGCCGCCGG
>CAYVUI010000100.1:0-16930 GCA_964454745.1 uncultured Pirellulales bacterium
GAATAATAATAGCCCGGGGTAAAGTGAGCGAAGCGAACGAAACCCCGGGGACAGCTTCGGTCGAAGACCGTTTCCTTGATGTTGTGCGCCTCGCACAACATCGTCGAGTCAAAGACTCGATAAACCACGAATCCAAACCCGTCCACTTCAACCTCGCAAATCATCACGTAATCAACTGTGACCATTTATAATAAAAAATCTGTGATAATCTGTGCCATCTGTGGCGAATAAATACAATTCCATTCGCCGAAGGCGAAAAAACAGCGACAACCCGCGTCATCAGCGTTCCATAAAAAAAGCCCTTACACCTATGTCCACATTTTAACGCACATGTCCCAAAAATTCAAAACTTCCCCCTGTCACCCGGCCGCAATTCCCGCTAAAATACTCACATGAAAAAACACAGTACAATTCTATTCATTATGCTGCTCCTCATCGGCGGGGCGGCTTCACTTGCCCAATCCAACACGCCAATATGGGAAAATCCGCCCGTCGAGCACGTGCCCCCGCTAACCGACCACCTCATCGAATCCCTCAAAAGCCGACCGATCCCCAGCGCAAGCCTCAAAATCCTCCCCAGTGGTGCCGTCGCACTCCACATCAACGGCGAATACACCCCCTTCATCTTCGGCGCAACCCCGCTGTCGGACTCCATGGACTCCTGGCACGTCAACACCTGGGCCCAAACCGGCCACAATCTCGTCCACGTCTTTGCCAACCTCGCCTTTTACGACCCCCGCCGGGCCTACGGCGACTACCACACCCCGTTCTGGACCGACAAAAACCAATACAACGACCCAATGATCGAGACGCTCCTCTGGCGGATCCTCCGCGTCCACCCCGACGCCCAAATCCTGCTCACCCTCCAGGTCGACGTCTACCCCGACTGGTACATCGAGAACCCCGCCGAACTTATGCGAAACGAACAAGGCGACGGCTTCGTCGTCGGCCACCACTTCCGCCGCACCGGCACCGACCCCGACCGCTCCAAACAGGAAGTCCTCGCCCCCTCGTTCTTCTCGCAAAAGCTCATCGCCGACCAGTCCGAGACCATCCGCCGCTTCATCCAAAAGCTCGAAAACACCCTCCCCGGCAGGGCGGTCATCGGCTACGTCATCGGCGGCAACCAGGACCTGCAAAACTACATGTGGCACCCGCCCAACGCCGTCCGCGCCGCCGACGCAAACGCCTGGGGCGACTACAGCAAACCCGCCCGCCGCGCATGGCAAAACTGGGCCCGTGAAAAATACACCACCATCGCCCGCCTGAATGCCGCCTGGCGATCCGACTACACCAACTTCGACCAGCTCACCCCGCCCCCGGCCAAAGACCTCGTCGGCGGCCCCCGCTACCACAACCCCGCCACCGAACAGCGATCCATCGACTGGAAGTTCTTCCTCGCCCGCGGCCGCTCCAGCTACATCCTCGCCCTGGCCCGCGCCGCCCGAAACGCCTCCAGCCGCGAAATCATCGTCGGCACCTACTCCGGCGAATCCTCCTGCCGCAGCGACGTCGTCGACAACTACCACCTGCTCCGCTCGCCCGAGCTCGACTTCCTCTTCCACCAGCCCTTCTACGGCGACCGCCTGCCCCCGGCCCCCTCGGGCATCAGCGCCGTCCTCGGCTCGCACCAGCTAAACCACAGGCTCTTCATCTGCGACATGGACCACCACACCTGGCTCGGCCGCCCGCTGGGCAAACTCGTCGCCGGCAAAGGCGTCAGCCAGAACGACCGCATGGTCGGCCGCGCACAGGATATTACCCAGCTCCGCGCGATGTACCGCCGCGAGATCGGCCGCCTGCTCGCCAACGGCCTCGGCTGGCACTACCACCCCCTCCACGGCGCCCACCAGTACGAACACGATTCCATCCGCACCGAAATGGCCACCCTGCGAAAATGGACCGAAAACACCCCCATCCCCTCGCCGCAAAATCCCGCCGCTGAGGTCGCCGTCATCTTCGACGAACACGCCGTCCCGTACCTCCGCTCGGGCCTGGGCCGCCTGCACTGGCAATGGTGGCACGCCCAGATCGAAAAGCTAAACGCCTCCGGCGTCCCGTACCGCACCTACTACGCCGACGACCTCCGCGCCTCCCGCGTCCCCCCGGCCAGGCTCTACGTCTTCCTCAACCAGCTCGACCTCGACCCCGCCATTTCCGCCGAGATCAACAAACTTAAAGCCGCCGGCCGTGTCCTCGTCTTCAAGCAGGACGCAGGATTGCTCCAGTACACCCAGGGCCGTCTCGCCCACGTCTCCAAAACCATCGGGATCGACCTCCAAACCGCCAAAACCACCGCCCCCGCACACAGCGCCGCCCTCGACAAAGACCACCCCATCGCACAATCCCTCGGCAAAATCAACCCCGCCGCCCAGGGCCTTCGCCTCGCCGAAAGCGGCCTGTGCGTACACGATCCAAAAGCCGCCGTCCTCGCCTGCTACACGGATACCAGCGTGCCCGCCCTGGCCGCACGGGACCACGGCACATGGAAGTCCGTCTTCGCCGGCACCGATGTCCTGACCGCCGAACTCTTCCACGCCCTCGCAAAGTACGCAAACGCATGGACCGTCACCGATCCCGGCTGCGGCGTCGCCGCTACAGACGACCTGCTCATGATCCACCCGCTTGAATCCAAAGAAACCGCCATCCGCCTCAAAACCCCCGCCTCGCTCGTCGCCTGCCCGCCGATGGAAATCACAACCCCAAAAAGCCTCACCCACACCCTGAAACTCGAGGCCGGAAACACATACCTCTTCCGCCAGCAGCGCTAATCCCTCACAGCCCGATCACGCTTAGCACCAGCTTGACCGCCGCCGCCACCGTCAAAAACCACACCACCCGCCGAAACCACGCCTGCGGAATCCGCTTTAGCACATACGCCCCCGCAATTGCCCCGGCAAACACGAACGGAAACACCATCACATCCACCCGCAAACTCTCCCAGCTGATCCGCCCGTCCCAGAAAAACAGCGGCACCTTCAGCCAGTTCAAAATCAGGAAAAACCACGCCGACGTCCCCATAAAATGATACTTATCCAGACGCATCGCCAGCAGGTAAATAATCATAATCGGCCCCGCCGCGTTGGCAAGCTGCGTCGTAAGCCCCGCCAAAAGGCCCATCCCCACCGCAAAGCTCCAGTGCGTCGGCACCTTGATCTCATCGCCGTCCCGCTTCTGCCGCCAGTAGTTCAGCCCCAGCATTGCCAGCACAATCAGCCCGATCACCGGCTTGAGCTGCGCGTTGTCAATCTGCCGGATAATCACCGATCCCGCCGCGATCCCCGCCAGGGCAGGGGGCAAAAGCTTTACGATATGCCCCCACTGCGCATGCCGGTGATAATACGCCACCGCGAAAACATCCGCGAACACCAAAAGAGGCAAAAGCAATCCCGTCGACATCTTCGCCGGGAACACCAGTGCCAAAAGCGGCACCACCAGGATCCCCACACCCGGAATCCCCGTCTTGGTGATGCCTACCAGCACCGCCGCCGCGCATAGCACCGCCCAGTGCGCTGCGCTCATCTCAAATTCACCAAAAGCTTCCATAAAAGTACAAAATTGTACAGGATATCTTCATGAGAAGAAGATTCCAGTCTCTCCAAATAATGAGTTATCGAAAACAAACATACAATCCATAACACCCGGGCCGATACATTCGATTTTGATCGAGTTTTTATACATCATCCTCATTAGATCCTTTAAGTGGTGCCATGCCCGTCTGGTTTGTAGTGTTCGGGGTGGTGGAGATGGTCCAGCGGAAGATGGTCTTTTTGTTCCCTTTCGGTTTCTCTTTTGTCAAGTGCAGCTTTGATTTCTTTCATTTTCTTTTCATTCAACGGGTATAAGAGCGCTGTAACAATTGAAATACCTATGAATATCGTTGGGAGAATAGTGTTTACAAGTCTCAGGTTAAAGAGAGCCTCAGAAGTTTGGATTGCCCCCGGATCACTATTTATACCAACCAAAGTCACAAGAATACCGGAAACACCCGCAGCCAGAGCCAGCGAAAATTTGTAGATAAGGCTGAAAATGGCACTAAAGACACCTTCCCGCCTTACACCATTTTGAAGATCGTCATAATCACAGACATCTGCCAGCCAGATGGAGGAAACTGCGAAAAACAAGGTCACCCCCGGGCCCATTAAGATATAGGGGGTCACTGACACCCAGGCTGGATAATCCGGCTCTAATACAAAAAACCACATCAAATGGCCAACCAGTGACATGATCAATGCAATCATCATCGACATTTTTGTCCCTGCTTTTCGCACCAGAATGTCAGATACAGGGGCCGCTAAACAGGTCGCGATGCCGAATACCATTCCGATATAACCCCAGCGATGGGCGGCGGCCGCTGGATTATCATCGAATGTGTAATACGTCAGGATGTACATAATCATCGGTGCGATCAAGGTGAATCCGAAAATCATAGCCGTTCGTGTAATCGCGATATAGCAGAAAGGCTTATTTTTGAACGCTGCGATTGCGGCCTTGAATAAATGGATCTTGGGCTGAGCCTGTGCAGCCATATTTTCTCTCGTGAAGATCGCAGGCATCAATCCGCATAGAATAATGAATGTTCCGATGATCAGAGCAACAATGCGGACGCCTTCAGCTTCGTTTTGGCCGAAGTAGGGCGAAAAAGACATGCTGTATGCCCACGGACAAATGAGAGTAATACCACCCCATATCAGGTTGCGCCATGTCATAACCTTTGCACGGATCGCAGGATCAAAAGTGATTTCGTTACCCAGGGCATAGAACGGCACAATGAAGACGGTAAAAAAAGTATAGAACAATGTGGACATGACTAAAAAGTAAACGAACAGCCCAATTTCGCCAAGAAAGGTGGGTGGGCACCAGGTAAATGTATAGGTTAATCCGGCAAGAATGCTCCCGGCTGCAAGCCACGGCCTTCTCCTTCCCCAGGGCGACCTGGTGTTGTCACTGAAATAGCCGACCAGGGGGTCACTGATTCCATCCCAAAGCCTCGGGACCATAAACGCAATCCCGATCCATGCCGGGTTTACACCGAGTGCGACACAATAGATGGGCATGGCCAGGAAGCTGAAAGTGCTTACTGTAATGACTTCTACGGAAACGCCCGAGTTGTAAGTTAATATTTCAAGTAAATTAAGCTGGCCGAATGGACGTTTTTCTTTCATTGCGACGAATCCTTAACCCTTTTTATAGCAATTGCAAAACCAATAGGCTGCTGTGATGAATAGCCAGGTCGATGGTATGGTCATTATGAGGCTGAAAATCCCCGTTAGGAAGGCAATAATTCGGCCGACATTTCTTATTGCGAAAGTTTTTTTAGCATTCTCTTTGCGGTCCTTGACCAGGGAGGATAAATACTCGTCATCGATCTGGTTGGGATCATCAGATTCAGTTATAAGAAGCATTCTTGAGTTTGCGACTCTTTTGTTGTATTCGGTTAGTTCTGTACCTATCAGTTTGGGCTTGTCATTGGGCGTGATTAATTGGAGCGCAGCCGTGACCTGTTCAATTTGTTCCAGGCTGTTGTAGTTTTCGTTTGACTGGTTCCATGTGATAAAGCCAAGGTAAAACGAAAGTGCACAACCCAATACTATCGACGGAATTATAATTAAAGGCTTGAAAATCCATCTTTTATCCATAATAATTCCTAATGATTGTTCAGGTCTGGTGTCCTTGTTTAAAAAATATTCTTCTGTCCATAAGAAATTTCCCCTCAGGGTTTACTGGTCAGGACAGGTCTGTAAGGTCATATTCACCCAAATCAAGCGGGTAATCTCCATACTCACGAACAAGATTCAATACGTATTCATAGTTCTCCGGCGGCAGATTGCTGGGCACCGAATGATCCGAAGCAAAGATAAACCCTCCGCCCTTGGCGGCGTTAAGCTTTCGCAGCACGGCATCTTTGATTTGCTCCCGGCTGCCTTCCACCCACAACTGGATGTCCATATTCCCGCAAAAACCGATCCGGTGGCCGTATTTCCGCCGTAAATCCACGACATCAAGCCCGGCCTTGACCTCCAGCGGATTGTATATATCCACGCCGACTTCGATATAATCCTCAAAAATCTGCGAAACATTGCCGCAGCCGTGATAAACCACCGGCAGATCCCTGCTGTGGCACAGCGAAACAAGCCGCTCAAGGCAGGGCCGAAAGAAGGTTCGCCACATTTCCGGCGAAAACAGCATCGTGCGTGAATACGCCACATCGCCGAAAATGACCATCCCGTCGAGCAGGCCCCCGGCCGCGTCAATCTGCGCACGCGTAAAATCAACCAGGAAGTCAGAAAGCCGATCAATGAACCGTCCCAGCTCCTCCGGGTACAAACCGAGCCACATCATTACGTTTTCCGTCCCGATGATCCGCCAGAGCTGCTCATGCGCCTCACATACACTGCCGTATACCGGGAAGTCCGCATGAATCGTTTTCACCGCCTCAATCCACGGTGGAAGATCCCGGGCAAAACCATCGCCCACGCCCGCGATCTGGTTATCTCCCCCTTTGAAAAACCGCCTCTCATCGGCAGGGTCATCAAATTGAAAATCAGCAAGTTTTTCCAGCGAATCCGTTTCAAACTTGGCGTAGGCCGGCATCGGGTCATTGAATTTTTTACGGAGCACGGCTTCATAGCCGGTCCGCACCAGCACCTCGGTATCATCTTCCTTTAGAATTTCAAAGTTCTTGATATGAGGATCCATGTTCGGGATCGTCAGCATCCAGTCGAGGTCGTAGTACTTATAGATGTCCGTATCCTCGGCAAGGCCGAACTGCTCTTTCCATTTTTTCAAAAACCCGCCCCAGAAAAAATCCGTAATGGGCACACGGTCCGCTTCTTCATGGCGAATGGTCTTGGTCATACGATCAAGCTTTTGAAGACAGTTTTCGCTTCGTTTCATGGAAGCTCCTTTGTAAAAAATTAAGGCGTCTTTAATCGTCCCGCTTTTTGCACATCCACCTGCTCAAAGCCAATTCTTTCAAGGCAGGCCGCATCCGGTTTCAGCAAATAGTTCTTTTGGCTGTGGGAGGGATCCTCAAAAATCGTATCTGCTTGCAGGTACAACGAATCGACATCATATCCCATTGCCTGCCATGTTTTCCATGAATGGCCGCCGAAAGTCAAGTCAAAATCCCCCGTTCGGATATAACAGTTCTTTTCAAACCGGTGTTCTCCTTCACGTTCAAATTCTTGCGTGTCCAGGTAGGAGAGTTCCGCGGCCTTGCCAGAAATAAATAGATTCCTCGAAAGCGTAACCGCTAAATGCCCGAGAGGTTCGGGCTCTCTTCGGCCCAGCAGCTCATTTCTCGTATTCATAAAGATGTTATTGACAACCTTAACATCCTTCGATTGCAAATGCTGAAAATATCCATGCCCCATATTCTCCACCGCATTGCCGAAACCGATGCCGTCCACCACGTTGCCATAGAACACAAGTTCCTTCGCACCCTGGTCCGAGTACAGGCCATTACCGTTTAGCACATTGCGGATAAGGTTATGGGAAATATCCGACCGCGGCTGAAACCCGAGCATGTACACCCCCGCGCCGTCCGTTAAACACCGCATCACGTTGTCAATATAGTTGTACCGGATACGGCAATCCTGCTGGCTCGTGGGTTTGGGAGACCAGGCCCAGCCGGCTGAAATGGCGGTGTAGGGCAGGTCACGAATTTCATTGTGAGAAATCGTGACATCTTTCACGTATCCGACCCAAACCCCCACGCTGCCGAACAGCACCTGGCCGGCCTCATGGATAAGGCTGTTCTCAAGGCGAAGATGCGTAGTCTGGGGAGTCTTTTCCTTTGCAGACGCCGGGTCGCCGAACATCACGGCATTACCGCCGATATCCGTGAATTCACTGTTTGTGACATGGCTGTGCTTACAGCCCAGGCCCAGTTTCAAACCATTGGCCCCGGTATGCCTTAGTGCAATATTCTCAAACGAGCAGTTTGTAACAAAGCGGCAGTCAATCGCCGCGGGGATATCCGCATGCGGCGGGATATTGCCGTCGGTCGTCCCTTTAAACGTGGCCTGTACCGGGGCGTAGCCCCTTGGGGGCAGTTGCCAGTGGGTATGTTCAAAGTGCAGGCCCGAAAAATGCACGTTTTCAATGGGTTCGTCGCTGCGGCCGTAAAGGGTTACCAACTCCCTTAAACCCGGGACGATGAACTCTTTCTTATCCGGCTTCTGCGCCGCTTCGCTCATATAAAAAAGCGTCCCGTCCGCTCGCAGCGTCCATTCTCCAGGGCGGTCGATAAACGCATCGGCGTTTTCAAGAAACATACGGTCTTTTACAATCAGCTCGGTATACCACGCGCCCTGCATACCCACAGGATCCTTGGTGGTAATGCTCTTGCCGTCAGCGCCGATCACACTCACGCGGTTCGTACTCCAGTATTTAAAGTGAACCACTTCAGCGTTTTGCCCCGTCAGGTCACCCGGAATGGTCCGGTTCAGGCCAAGCGTCTTCTTGTCATCGCTCAGCTCTTTTACAACCAGCAGGTCCGGGTTGTCAGGATGCAGGTGATGGTCCGCCTCATCACGTTCCCACGGCAAAACCTTCGTTTCCACATTCGGCCAGCGGGCGCGAAGCTTGCGAACACCGTCAACATATAAATCACGAAACCGCGGGGGGTTTCCATCGCCATCCTGCAATCGGCACATCCAGGTATTTCCCTTGTGCGGTTTCCACTGTGCAGCAATCGCTTTGCCGCCGCTTAGAACAACCGTTTCACCCGGATAATTACGCCAGGTAATCGAGTGCTCCACCGTCCCGGAATCAGCCGCGGTCAGGGCAAGCGTCTGCTCCAGCCGATAGGTTCCCTCGCGTATCTGCACCTCTATGTTCGCATTCAGACCCACCGCAACCAGTTCCCGCACGGCCTCCTGTGCACGCCCAACCGTCCGAAACGGCCCGTCTGCCCCATCCCGTGAAGGACCAAGCCCGGACCACTGGTCATTGCCTGTCGTGGCGACGTAATAAACGACAGCACCGCTTTGGATCGCTTTTTCGTTGTCAATTCCTTGACTCACAGCCCCGCAAATTGCGGACAACATGAGGATTCCCAAAACGATCAATCGAAATTTCATCATAATTCCTCTCTGAAAAAGGTGTCGATTATTAATTATCCTCAAGCATTTTTTGAAAACCGGATTTATGCTTGTAATGGCCGCATTCGTATTCCCAGTCTGGAAGAGTCTTATACCACTTAAGCATCTCCGGCTTCATCTCAGCCACAACGTCAGGATTTTCGCTTGCAATATTATCTCGCTCACCAGAATCATTTTAAGCGATGATATTTTTTCATTTATCAGTACCCTCTATTCAAAAATTTGCTTCTGTCATCCTGGCTAATAGTACCGATCGGGCGTGTTTCGGTTCCCATTTGCTTTCCTTTTTTTGTCCAATGTCCGAGCTCTGATTTGATCTTGTCGGCGTATTTTGTGAGTTTTTCAACTACTTCAGGGTGCTGATCTATCAAGTTCGTTGTTTCGCCGGGATCTTTACTTAGGTCATAAAGCGATTTTTCAAGAGGCTTTGATTCGATTTTACCCATTTGGCCG
Source organism: uncultured Pirellulales bacterium (assembly GCA_964454745.1). Taxonomy (GTDB): domain Bacteria; phylum Planctomycetota; class Phycisphaerae; order Sedimentisphaerales; family Anaerohalosphaeraceae; genus CAYVUI01. The sequence continues at coordinate 9,561 of CAYVUI010000100.1, forward strand.
TCTTTGCCGGGTTCGATCACATCAATGTATTTATGTTCGAAATGGAGTTTCCAATTGCCAGACCTGACTGCCTGCAATTCCATGTCGTAATAGAAGTAAATTGCCTCATGAGGGCTTTTTGCGCCGGGTTTGTTCATCATTAAAGCTGATATGTCTTTGCCGTCGATCTTTTTTGCAGGAAGTTTGGCATCGGCGAAACCTGCAAATGTAGGTAATAGGTCCATTGAAAGCACGGGTTCGCTGCATTCGCTATTGGCAGGTATCTTTCCTGGCCATTTCATTATGCATGGTGTTCTATGGCCGCCGTCGAAGGTGGTCGCTTTGCCTTCGCGGAGCTGACCGGCTGAGCCTGCGTGGTTGCCCATCCATAGCCAAGGGCCATTGTCGGATGTAAATATGACAAGGGTGTTATCTTCCAGGCCTAGTTCGGCAAGTTTTTGGTTTATTTGTCCTACAGACCAGTCAATCTCCATGATCACATCGCCATATAGCCCGTTTTCAGATTTGCCTTTGAACTTGTCTGAAACAGCCAATGGGACATGAGGCATTGAATGCGGCAAATAAGCAAAGAAAGGCCTGTCCTGATTTCTTTCAATGAAGTCAATGCATTTTTCAGTGTAGAAGGTGGTCAATTTTGCGGGGTCGGGGTTTTCTTCTATGATTTCCTCGTTATGCATCAAGGGCAGTGGTGGGTATTTTTCGATCACGCTGGCCCACTGAGTATAAATTTTTGCAGATTCAGGCTTCATATCATGGCTGTAGGGTAGTCCCCAGAATTCATCGAAACCCTGTTTTGTCGGCAGGAATGGCTCTCTATGGCCCAAATGCCACTTTCCAAAACATGCAGTTGCATAATTCTGTTTTTTCAGTACCTCGGCTATAGTTTCTTCATCTGGGTTTAGGCCGACATTTTCATCTGCATTGATGTTCTGGAACATCTCTATTCTTTGTGGATAGCAGCCGGTCATAAGTGCCGCTCTTGATGGGCAGCAGACTGCCTGGCCGACGTAGAAATTGGAGAATCTCATGCCTTCAGCTGCCATTTTATCCAGATTTGGTGTTTTAAAACCTTTGGCCCCGAAGCAGCCTATGTCTCCGTAGCCCTGGTCATCGGTAAATATGAGGACTATGTTGGGCTTTGTGTTTTTTGTAGTGGTCTTATTATTAGGTATACAGCCGGCCAGAGACAACGACAGTATGCCGATAGATGTTTTTTTAATGAAGTCTCTTCTTTTCATTTCTTAGTCCTTTAATAAACCGATTTCATCAAATGGTATCTGTTTATACCCTGGGAATTTCAGAACCGGCGAATCTGGCTTCAATCTAAAGTCTTTATTTTCAGCATCAACAAACATTGGGTCAGCAATAATGCTATTCTGCTCTAAACCCATTTCCTGGTGTTTTGCCAGAGTCTCCTTTTCCCAAATCGGCTCAACTGGACAATAATAAACATTGTAATCTGCATCGCATTGATTCAGATGTGTAGGTTTACGATATGTTTCTCCGTATTCATAGGCATCGATTTCAGTATTATAATTATAAATGATGTTATTTTTTATTTCCGAGCCGGTAACTGGTCCGCAACGCATAGCGATATAAGCACCTCGGTAATAAAAAACATCGTTCGGAGTGCCGCAGTTTACAAAGATGTTGTTATTGTATTTATTGCTTTCATGTTTCACTATAAGAGCCGGGATGGCACAGTCATATACCAAATTTTGCTCAAATACCTGTTCGTAGGCATCTGCATCAGGCCTTATCGCACTGGTACCCCATAAGTGAGTCATGTTGTAAATAACATTCTGCGACGCAATATTATTAGTGCCGGCTCCGCTGAAATAAATAGCATTCCCGTCTCCTAGAACATCGCATATCTTATACATTTCATTCCTGTTGACTATGTTATTGCGGGCATGTAAATATTTTTCCATTTTCTTCCAGCCCTCATAAGTTGCAGTGACATATTCATCACCTTCAAGCTCATTCCATCTGACTGTCTTTGAGCACTCACCAAGACCTTCTTTATCGAACATGATCCTTCCAGTTACCATGATAGCGGAATAAGGAATGTCATATATCAGATTATTTGCAATATAGTTTTCTCCACTCTGCCATGCCCAGATAGCCACACTATGCCAGTAGATTTTCCCTATATCATGGATTTCGTTGTTGACGATCTTATTGTTTTTGTTGACATCTTTTGTACCCGGCCCATAGCCGCTCAAAAGAATAGCACCTCCACCAATATCATCAAACTCACATCCTGAAACCTCATTACCCTGAGCATACAGGTCAAACCTTACACCGGCTGCTCCGGAATTCTCAAAATCACAATCAATTACTTTACAATTTTTTGCACCGCGAAAACGGAGCATTGAAGTTGGTTCATCAAACATTTCCCAGTTATGCTGCAGACCCCAACCAATGTAGTCTTTCTTCCAGGTATGCCTGTTAGCACGGGCGAAAGTCAATCCCTCAAATACAATATTATTTACCGGCACATCCATCGAATCGTCATATTCTATGTCACCTTCCACTCTAACAAGTTCAGTTAAAGAAGGAGCGAAAATGTCATTTGAAGGTTTCTCACCAACCGGCCAGTGGTATAACTTGTTTTTGAAACTGTCATAAACCCATTCTCCAGGTTCATCAAGATATTGGAAATCATTTTCGATCCATAGATTCGGGCTTTTTTTATCCATGAAATTCAAACCAGGTTTGTAGGTGGCATATATGGAAGTGGTTGCAAGACCCTTTTCTTCATCAATCGATTCAATGGGCAAAACATTCATCGCCCACACAAGGCTCGGAATTATAAGGATCTCTATATCCTGAACCCTTTCAGAGTTTGTTATGTCACCTTTCTTGAAAAATATTTTATTCCTTTCAGGAAGGTTCTCAGTCCTCCAGGCATCAGCCCCATTTTTAGCCTGATTAGTTGTAAATAACCCCTGGCTTCTTGCACGCGGCAACCAAGTGTCACCATCAAAGAGCACATACAATTTGCCTATATCCTCAGGCACATCTGCAACCCAGATTTTATCTTTTGCAGCGGCCGGCAGTTCAGCGGGAAGATTGCCAGCTTTTTTCCAGCCGGTAATGTTAATACCTGTTGTGATGACAGGTTTTTCGCCGGGGTAGTTTCTGTATATTATGTCCTGTCCTTTTTTACCCGAATCCTCAAGCCCCAGAACTAATGTTTCGTTCAGGTAATGATCACCCCCACGCAGCATCACGATGATATCATCTCGAGTGCTTTTCTTAAATTCTCTTACTGCTTCTTTTGCCCTTTGAAGCGTTTTAAAAGGGCCATCATTTTCTGTCACTTCTGCAATTTTTCCAGAAAAGGTATCGGAACCTTCCGGTGAAACATATAAATGTGCCTTTATTTCAGGCTTCTTTTCATCGCAGCCAACCATGGCAACGGAAATTATCAAAGCTAAAACCGTAATAAACCACTTCATTATCGAGTCCTTTCTTATAAACTAACCTTTGTCAGCTAATGTGGTGAATGCAACTAATCTTCGAGCATCTTTTGAAAACCGGATTTATGCTTGTAATGGCCGCATTCATATTCCCAGTCCGGCAGCGTCTTGTACCATTTGAGCAGTTCAGGCTTCATCGCCGCAACAACCTTCGGGTTTTCGCTTGCCACATTATCCAGCTCGCCCGGATCCGTCCGCAGGTTGTACAATTCCAATCGGCTTGAGTCAGGATTAAGCAGCAGTTTCCAGTCCCCATCCCGCATCGCCAGCCGCGGGCTCTGGTCGGATGGATGCCCAATCGTTGCAAACCGAAACTCCCACATCAGCGGCTTTTTCCGTTTGGCCGGGGTTCCTTGCAATGCCTCGCTCATATCCTCGCCGTCAAGCGTCAAGCCGCCCGGCAGCTCCACGCCTGCCATTTTGCAAAGAGAGGGCAAAAAGTCCGTACCGCTGATTATCGTTTTCTTATCGATAGTCCCTGCTGGAATCTCCGCGGCAGGCCATCGGATAATCAGCGGTTCGCGGATGCCGCCTTCGTAAATACTGCGTTTACGCCCGCGAAACAGCCCCGTACTGCCCACGCCGCTGTGCCTTGCGTTAAACACCTCAATATCTTCCGGCCCGTTATCACTTGTGAAGATAACAATTGTATTCTCCGACAAACCGTGCTCATCCAGCTTATCGAGCAGCCGGCCAATATGAAAATCCATATCGGTAATCGCCGCCTTATAGATTTGCTCCGGGTTCGTATAATCCTCGTACATGGGCTTATATTCAGGATACACGTCAAGCTGCTTTTGGTTCGGCGTAAGCGGTGCATGCGGCATCATATCCCACACATTCACGATAAACGGCTCATCCTTATGCGCATCGATAAAATCCATCGTTGCGTTCACTACAGCCTCGGAAATTCTCGCACAAGCATGTTCACCCTTTTCCAATTTGATCTTGTCACCTTTATAGATCGTATCCATTAAAGTGTGATCACTTGAAACATGCGTCTTGCTTTCATCGATACCGTATTCGTTCGGTTTCGGAGCCTCCTGCCAGGGTCCGCCAAGGTGCCACTTGCCAAAATGTCCCGTCGCGTAACCAGCCTCTTGAAAGAAACGCATAAGGTTCGGAATCTTCGGGTCAAGGTAGTCTGGCATATGGAATTTCTTATTAGACTCTGTTGTATATAATGCAAAATGAATCCCAAGCCTGCCGGGGTATTGCCCCGTCAAAATAGCCGCCCGCGTCGGCGAACAAACCGCACTGTTCACGTAAAAATTGGTGAATCTTCGTCCCTGGCGGGCCAGCTTGTCGAGGTTCGGGGTCTTAATTGCCGGGTTACCGTAGCACCCCAGGTCACCCCAGCCCATATCATCGGCCATGATGAACACGATATTCGGCTTCTTTTTAGCGGTTCCGGCCTGCAATGGTGATACCAGGCCCATATTGGCCAAACCGGTTAATGCGATCCCGCCGGCCATGGATTTGAGTAGTTCTCTTCGGTTCATTGCGATCCCTTGTACGATTAAGGGTTCTTGGTTTAAAAACGGAGACACAATCATTATGGATATGGAATTGTAGCAGAAAACCTCTCAAATGAAACGCCAAAAAACGACATTTATCCGCCATTTCCCGGCATAAAATCAACCGCCCCAGCCATTTCCCCCCTCATTCCACTCTCTACTCTCCACCCCCTATTTTCTCCCCTCTGTGGCGTAGGGTGGGCCGTGCCCACCATAAACGATACCGTTTCACATGTGCATTTCAAACCTGTTTGCAAAGGTAGGGTAGGCTCCGCCCACGCTGATAATTTTAACCCTGTACCCCACGCGGTTCAGGGAAATCAGTCCCGGCCGCAAGGCCGGATTCCATGCTCTACTTTCTCCTCTCTACTTTCTCCTCTCTACTTTCTCCCCACTGTAGCGTAGGGTGGGTCGCACCCACCATAAAAGATACTGTAGCGTAGGGTGTGTCGCACCCACCATAAAAGATACCGTTTCACATGTACCCTCCAAATGGCTTGCAAGGTAGAGTGTGCTCCCTGTCCTGAGCAATGTCGAAGGATGCCCACGCGCATAGAATCAGCCCGTAGGATGTCGTTGATTTCGTTTGGCGAAGCCATCGAAAGAAACGCATGCTGATAAACGTAACCTTGCACCCCACGCGGTGCAGATCGTAGGATGAGGTAAAATACTCTGTTCATTTTACCCATGCTGATAAATTTCAACCCTGTACCCCACGTGGTGCAGGGAAATAAGCCCCGGCCGCAGGCCATTCCATGCTCTCCTTTCAACTTTCTACTGTCTACTCTCTGGCCCGAAGGGCCCAGCCACCATCCCAAACCCGCCCACTTCAACATCGCAAATCATCACGTAACCAACTGTACTCGTTTATAATCAAAAAACAGCGTCATCTGCGTTTAAAAATACTATTCCAAACCGCAGGCGAGTCGAATTTGGAGAATCACTCCATCCAATTCCATCCAAAGATCACAAAATCCTCGAAATCAGTAACACCATTTCTATCAAGGTCACTGGCCACAGGTAATTCTTCCATCAGCCAGTCCATTGCAAACTCATTCAAATCAAATGAATTTATGTAATTATCATTGTTTAAGTCCGCGATATTTCCTGCGGTTGAGCTGGACATACTTGCCTCAGGCGTACCGCCGTAATAGCCCATATTGATCCGCTTGCCATGAGGCCACAGTTCTTCCCTCCAGCCAACCGAAAATTCTCCGGTATCAATGCATTGGCTGGTTACGTCATCAAAAACCCACTGGCACGTTTCAGGGTTCCACCGCCCATATTCGGATTTGAGATGAAAATCATCTTGAAGCGGATTGACAAACAAAGGGTCAAAATCGACATCGCTTATTGAATTACTCCAACTGCTGGTAAAGCTATGAATATTACTATAAGAAATCGTTACTCGCCCGGATGTCATATCCCAATAAGCTTCTATTGGTTCATTATGTAAAAAATTACTGTTCTTCAGGTAAACGTTCTTGTTTCCCCTGAAATGAAATGCCCCTCCGTTCGCCTTTGTCGTATTGCCGTAAAACGTACAATTAATGATATTGGTAAGTGCATGAAGCACAAACACTCCCCCGCCTCCGCCGGAATTACCCATCGCAAAGTTATCAACCACCAAACAGTTTTTCATTGTAATATCACATACCGGCTCTCCGGCAAGTGACACGCCTCCCCCGCGATTATAACCTGAACAGGCATTATTTTTAATGAAACAATTTTCAAGAACGGGTGTTTCACCATACGAAATGTTAATACCTCCACCAGAACCTTCATAAGCCCGATTTCCGGTGATTGTACAATTATAAATTTTTATCGAATTGCCACTTTGTCCGTTTATACCACCTCCGCTATATTTTGCATCATTATCATCTATAATGCAATTTTGAATTGTTGACTTCCATCCCACATAAATCCCTCCACCAGTATTATCCGCCTCATTTCCCTGAATGATACAATTTTGAATAGTAGTATAAGTAGGTTGGCAATAGATCCCGCCACCATGTCCATAATCACCGCTCCAGCCGTTGGTTATCGTAAAACCATCAATCATAGAACCTGTCGGTTCAAGGTTGGTTAAGATAAATCCTCGGCCATTTTTCTGGGGATCAATAATGCAGCCTTCGGGTCCGTTTTCACTTCGCACAATGATTTCTTTTCCGAAAAAATCAATATTATAATTCCCGGGTCCGGTATACCGGCCATCTGCAACCCAAATAGTCTGGCCTTCTGTTGCCTCATTAATTGCAGATTGAATCGTCGAATATTCCGCTGGAACATGCAATCCCTCCGGCACATCCCCGGTACTGAATGAATAACAAGGGCCGCTGTCAGGATCTGTTCCAGCATTTCCTACAGC
>CAYVUI010000101.1:0-16816 GCA_964454745.1 uncultured Pirellulales bacterium
TTTCATATTCCAAACACCTGAAAACGGGTATTTTCAATCGGAAGTAGTATAAATGGATTTCTACTGATCCTGGTGGTTTTTTTCAGGTTAATGATTATGGATATGGCATCATCATTGATGATATGAGTAAATACGGGTATGACTTTTACCGCCCATTTATTCCGATAGATAGTTTTTGTTTCCATCCTAAGGAAGATAATTACCATACACCTGACAAAAACAACCCTGTAACTTTTATGATGCGAAAAAAAGACCCAGCGAATATTCTTATAAAAGATGGAAAGGATATACGATTTGAAATATATCCTCAAGAGAAAAGCATTAGTCTGCTTAGAAAAGAATGGATTAATGAATATGGCCTCAAGCACGACGGAACAACCTTACAAGATTATATTGATAATAATGAAATTGATTTAAAGTATAATCAATATCATCAGGATATCTTATTGACAGCATCTTTGGACGGTAATACGTGTACTGTTAAATTAAAAGCTTTGGGTAAAGGCAGTGGTTTCGTAGAAACAAACAAGTATCAATATCATGTTACAAATAATAATTACATTCCAGAAATAATATACACTCTTCAAGAAAATGCTGATATTGAAGATTATTACTGTGTTAAAGGGCGTGCCGGAAAGTTATATTCAAAATTTCGTATAAGGATAAAAAGATTAAAAGGTAGAGTCACTATGTATATAAATTATATTACAAATCCTGAAGGCCAGCCAAATTTTGATGAAGACTGGATTTATCAGGATGCTGTGAAAAGATATCGAGATAAGGTGAAAAAGGAAAGAGAACAGATAAAGAGCCAGGCTCGGCGGAGTAAGAAAGAAATAACAGAACAAGAGGTTCTTGAAAAAATAAGTGGTATCTTACAGCGAAAAGAAGAAATTGTCCAAGAACATATCGATCAGAATATTGTAAAGCAAAAAGCACGGAGAAACCAAAAATGAAATATGAGAAAATACAGCCGGTAATCGAATAGAGTTTAAAAACATGACCACAGTATAAAAACAAGATAAAGTACATGGCACCATATTTTTATTAAGAAGACACAAATGATTTTTAAAAAGTACAAAGGTATGAATTTAATAGAGTTGCTGGTGATTGTCTCCATGCTTGCTGCTGGATTGGGAGTGTCATCTTACCTGGGTGAGAAATTTGGATGTATTGGTTTTCTTATTGGTTTTCCAGCGGGATTTGTCATTGTTATAGCAGTAATTTCCGTTCTTTATATTATCTTAGACACAATAGGAGAATTGAATTTTAATCGCAAAAAGAAGCTAAATCAATTTAGTCAAAAGCTTGAAGCCGTTAAGCTGCATTTACGCTTCGGATATATCAAGGATAAAAACCTGGACTATATATTGGCCCAGGCAGACCTGGATTTGGGTAAAACGGAGTCAATCGACCTTTCGTTTGCGAATATTACTGACCGAAGTTTGGATCACTTTGCATGCTGCAGTGAATTGAAATCACTTGATCTTGCACATACACGAATCACTGACCAGGGATTGGAAAAGTTAGCTCATTTTAAGAAATTAGAGTCTATTGACTTTTCATTTACGAAAATAACTGGCAGTGGATTATGTCATTTGAGCGGTCTCACAGAACTGAAAAAACTTACTTTTCATGGGTGTAATAAGCTTAATAATAAGTACATAAAAAATATCTGCAATCATAAGAAGCTACAGGTTCTAAATTTTAGTTTTTCTGCTCTTAGAGATGAAGGGCTTTTGTCTCTAAACAACTTGCCTTCTCTGAGGGAATTAGAAATACATGCCTGCAAAATAACCGATTCTGGATTGAGTAATATAGGAAAATTTGTGACTTTAGAGAAATTAGATATATGCAGGAACAAAATTACAGGAAAAGGTTTAAGGCATTTGTACCCGCTGCATAAGCTGAAGGAGTTGGAATTAAGGGAGACAGCGGTTACTGCCCTGGATGATAATTTTCAGAAAAAACTATCGAGTTTATGTAGTTTGTACTTTCGGGGTACTAAAATTGATGATGCCTGTTTGGAGAAAATACAGGGCTTGAAGAATCTCAAATGGCTAAACCTCAAGCACACAAAAATAACGGATCAGGGATTAAGCTATGTAAGTAATTTAGCGAATCTTGAACAGCTATTTTTACCCAGACAGATTACAGGAAAAGGCTTGGCTAATCTTAAAGGTCTGGTCAACTTGAAAAGATTGAATCATAAACATTATTCTATCAGTAATGACGAAATGAAGTATTTAGGAGATTTAACGGGGCTGGAGGTATTTAAGTTTAATTTGAAAAAAATTTCAGATCAAGGTATTGCTCATTTGCAGAATTGCACAAAGCTTACTTCTCTTAATTTATCATTGACAAAGATCACAGATCAAAGCATGGAATCAATAAGTCAATTCAGCGAACTGAAAAATTTAAACATTTCTGGCACAAAAGTGTCACCATATTCAATCCAGTATTTAATAAAATTGACAAAATTAAAAAGACTGTTCCTTTCTAAAAAGTTTTCTGAAAAAGATAAAAAAGAATTAGAAGCACATTTACCAGGTTGCAGAATATCAATATGTTTTTTGTTTGAGGAATAATCAATATGACAGATATTACAAATAAGAAATTATTATATTTTAAAGGGTTTCTTTTCCTGCTGGGCGGAATTTTGTCATCCGCAATACTTCTTATTGAACATCCAAGTCTCAAAGTTGCCGTATTGCTCGGTGTCTCAATATGGTGTTTTGCAAGATCATATTATTTTGCTTTTTATGTCATTGAGCATTATGTTGACAGCAGTTATAAATTTTCAGGATTATGGTCTTTTGCGGTATATTTGTTTCACAAAAAGAAAAAAAGAAATAAAGGTACCTGACCCCTTTAATTCAAATTGGGAAGAGTAGGTTGAGATGAAACGCAGGGAATTTTTGAAACAGGCGGCTTTTGTGACAGCCACGGCTGCGATAGGCGGTTGTTTTGAGGGCGAGACTGCCAAAAAAGGCCGGCCGGCTGGAAAGGCGGGCGTGAAAGGGGGCCCGAATATCGTTTATATCCTGGCCGACGACCTGGGCTACGGCGATTTATCGTGCCTCAATGAGAATTCGAAGATCCAGACGCCCAACCTGGACCGGCTGGCGCGGGAGGGCATGATTTTTACCGATGCGCATTCGAGTTCGTCGGTCTGTACGCCGACGCGGTACGGGATTTTGACCGGGCGGTACAACTGGCGGTCGCGGCTGAAGAAGGGGGTGCTATATGGTTACAGCCGGCACCTGATCGATCCGGACCGGATGACGGTGGCGGATTTGCTCAGTGAGCACGGCTACCATACCGGGTGCATCGGCAAGTGGCACCTGGGGTGGGACTGGGCGAAAAAGGGCCCGGAGGCTGAGGATGTGGACTATGCCGGTCCGGTGAAAAACGGGCCGGATGCCAACGGATTTGACTATTATTACGCCCATAGCGGTTCGCTGGATATGGCGCCGTATGTGTACGTGGAGAACGGGCGGGTGACGGCACAGCCGGACCGGGTGACCGAGAATAAGGACGAATACGGCTGGTGGCGGAAGGGGCCGACCGGGGCGGATTTTCGGCATGAGGATGTATTGCCGAACTTTACACGGCGGGGGGCGGCGTTTATCCGGGACCGCGCGGCGACGGGCGAGCCATTTTTTTTGTACCTGCCGCTGGCGGCGCCGCATACGCCGATTCTGCCTTCGGAGGAGTTCCGCGGCAAAAGCGGGATCAATCCCTATTGCGATTTCGTGATGATGGTCGATGACTGCGTCGGCCGGATTCTGCAGGCGATTGATGAGAGCGGGGTACGGGACAATACGCTGATTATTTTTACGTCGGATAACGGCTGCTCGCCGGAGGCGAATTTTGAGCTGCTCCACGACCAGGAGCATTCTCCCAGCTATGTCTTCCGCGGGCACAAGGCGGATATTTACGAGGGCGGGCACCGGATTCCGTTTTTGGTGCGGTGGCCGGAGAGGGTCCGGGCGTCTGCGCGGTGTGATGATACGGTGTGCCTGACGGATTTGATGGCGACGTGCGGGGATCTCCTGGGGGTCAGGCTGCCCGATGACGCCGGGGAGGACAGCTTTAGTATGCTGCCGGCACTGATGGGGGCCGATATTGGCCCGATCCGCGAAGCGACGGTGCATCATTCGATCCAGGGCAATTTTTCGATCCGGCAGGGCAAGTGGAAGCTGGACCTGTGCCCGGGTTCGGGGGGGTGGTCGTATCCCAAACCCGGTCAGGAGCCGGAGGGTTCGCCGCCGGTTCAGTTGTATGACCTGAGTGTCGATGTCGGCGAGACGAATAACGTGCAGCACAAATACCCGGAGGTTGTCAAGCGCTTGACCGACCTGCTGCAAAAGTATGTGGACCAGGGCCGAAGCACACCCGGCAGGGTGCAGGAGAACGAGGGCGAGACGCCGATTTTTCTGTAGAGACGATTAGGATTGTAAATTCTGCGTTTATTCGCTATTTTTTAAGAAACGCAGATTACACGGATTTTAGTGATTTTTTGATTATAGGAAATAGCTAACGGCACATTTTATTAAGCCAGGAAAAATGCATGAAATGTCCAGAATTTATTCCAGATGATATTGCGAAGAAAGCGATAATTTTTGACTATGAAATCGCATGGAGACGAAAAGAACTGTTAGAATTACTTCCCTATTTGGAAAAGATAAAAAAAGGAATATTAGGTGGTATTGTTTATACTTATAAAGACAATCAAGTGGATACTCGAGGTGCAGGCGGTGCAAACTGGTACACAGAACTTAAGAAGGATGATACCGAGGATAGTCATGCCTTGAGGTCCATTAATGAAACCTATGAATATTTAAAAAAATTGCCTGAGAATGATAATTATATATTTTCAATAACTTTCTTGGATAATCTAACATTTGAGGAAATGTGGAAATTAAAATTTTCAAAAGATAGCTAAAGCTGCCTGAAACCTTTAATTAGAACTTCAATACCTTCAAGTTCTTCGTGGTGAGTATTTTTCACCATAGAAGCTCATGAAGGACATGAAGAAAAAAAGGAGAGATTATGGCGAAGTTGACGATAGTTGCGGATATTACCGCGAAGGCGGACAAGGTGGAATTTGTGAAAGCGGAGCTGGAGAAGCTGATCCCGACGACGCGTGCGGAAGAGGGATGCCTGCAATACGACCTGCACCAGGACAACGGGAACCCGTCGCATTTCCTGTTCTTTGAGAACTGGCAGACGCGCGAACTATGGCAGGCGCATATCAACGCGCCGCACCTGCAGGCGTATCTCGCGGCGACGGAAGGGGCGATCGAGGCGTTTACGGTTTATGAGATGACGCAGGTTGGATGAGATTTGTTACTCCACCCTCGACTTCGCTCGGGCAGAGGCCTCGGTTGTCTCGCGACAGAATTCTCGCTCGACAAGTGGAGGCGGCCTGCGGCAGGGGCTGGATTTGATTTTTACATACTTTGTGAATAAAATGGGATGACAATGATTGTTGAATGTGATCGGGTTTGTTTTGTTCGCGGGGGCAGGGAGATTCTCCGGGATGTATCGTGGAAGATCGAGCCGGGCCAGCACTGGGCGCTGCTGGGTGCCAACGGTTCGGGCAAGACCACGATCCTGAAGCTGATTACCGGCTATGAATGGCCGACGAGCGGGCGGGTATCGGTGCTGGGCAATGCCTACGGCAGTTGCGCGGTGGGCGAGGTTCGCAAAGAGATCGGCTGGGTCGCGCCGAGCCTTTCGGTGCGGATACCCGGCCGGGATACGGCGCTCCGTGTGGCGGTGTCCGGCATCGAGGCGTCGATGGGGTTGTATCGTGCGTATACGGATGAGGAATACGGCCGGGCGCGGGCGGCGCTGGAGATGCTCAATTGCGGGGATTTTGCCGGGCAGGCGTACGGCACGCTCTCGCAGGGGGAAAAGCAAAAGACGCTGATCGCGCGTGCGCTGGTCAGCGGGCCGCGGCTGCTGGTGCTGGATGAGCCGTGCTGCGGGCTGGACCCGGGGACGCGGCAGCGGTTTCTGGATGATATCGGGCAGATGCTGGATTGGCCCGATGCGCCGGGGGTGATCATGGTGACGCATCATGTCGAGGAGATTCGTGAGTGGATTACGCATGTGCTGGTGATTCGTGAGGGGCGGATCCTTGCCGGCGGGCAGACGCAGGCGGTATTGAACGATGAGGTGCTCAGCCGGGCCTTTGATTGCGATTGCAGGGTAGAGCGCAATGGCGGTGGGTATTCGCTTCGGATTTGATAATTCGCTCTCGGGAGGTTTTTGGGGGTGACAGAAAATGTTCCTGGGGGGGAGTGTTTCTTTATCTATGAGCTACGAACTGGTCAAGATCAGGCTGATTTGGTCGATTGAGGGCCGGGACTTGTTTTCCGTTGTATCGGTCAGCTTGAATTCGACCTGGAAACCGTAACCCGGCGGCAGGCTCGAGCAGTCCAGTTCGGCGGGGGTTTTGCGGATCTGCTTGGCAAAGCCGGGGATATGGTCATACCGTTCGCGGATCTCTTTCCAGGCGGTCCACCGGTCGATTTTACCGTTGTTGCTGGTATCGACCCCCACCCTCGCTTCGACCTTTTCTACCCAGGGGCCGGGGCTGACGTAGTCGGTTTGCATCTGCGTGATGAGATAAAACTGTCCCTCCGCGAAGCAGATATCCGGGTCCGGGTGTCCTTTGCTGAGCGGGTCACAAAAAGAAAATTCTTTATACAAACTGGATGAGGTAAACCAGGCGATTCGTATTTCCTCATTAGCGGGGTGGTAATCGCAGAAAAGATAGTACTGCCCGCCGATCGAGATGGCGGCCCAGTCACCATAGGCGTTCTGTTCGGGTTCGTGAACGTTATATTTGCCGACGTTGGAATCCCAGTCCGGGTGCTGGGCCCAGTGAGGGTGGAGGTATTGAGCGACCTGGCCGGTGGGCCTGGTGCGATGGTCTACTGCCGGCGGCAGGATCGTAAAGCCGCTGATGCCGTCCGGACTGACAGCGTGGCCGGCGAGTGGGGAATCCCAGGAATGCGTTCGGGCGTTGATCGGGCTCCAGTCTTCGTAGATGACGTGAAAATTACCGTCAAGGTCTCGAATCATGGTACAATCGGAGCCGTGGGATGGGTCCTTAAATGCAATCCCCATATTCCTGCCGGGAAGGCCGTCGGTGAGATCCTCATCGATGTAGAGGTGGGGGTCCTGGTCGTTTGGATAGTCATAGTAGATGTACGTTTTGCCGTTGACGTACTCGGCGGCGGTGACCCAGCGTGAGAATTCTTCGGTCACGGCCCCGTGATGGACCCAGTTGACCATGTCCCGGCTTTGCCAGGCATGATAGCCGCCCAGGCCGGGCTTGAGGCCGCCGGGCGCATCGTACTGGTTGGCAAAAGGCGTGGTTTTCAGTGGGATATTAAAACCGTCGAGCGTGGCTTCTTCGGGCTCAAATCCATCTTGTTTCGCGGGATGGTAAAGCCCGAATACCCAGTAATTATCCGGGCCTATTGACAGCAGCACTGGCGCGTCACGAAGGTTTTCCGGGCCCAGGTTGCTGATCGGCTGCCAGTTGAGCCAGTCGGGCGACTGCTCAAAGACGATTTTCCGGGCGGAGCGTTTCTCCTTGAAATTCCAGACGATACTTTGAAAATGCCCTGTCTTGCCGGCGGGGATTGCCATGCCGTCTTCAAAGTTGATTCCCTCGCTTTGCTTTTGGGCCTGCAGCCACTGCTGTGTGGTGTCAATTCGGATCGATTTTATATGGGAATCGGCAGGGGCGTCGGATGGATGGGGTTTTGCCATTGCATAAATGCTGCAGGGAAACCATAAAATAAATAGAAGCGTTAAACGAGAGTGTAGATAACTCTTTTTGAATCTTTTTTTCATGTTGATTTCTTCCCTGAGGTTTCCATCCTGTAAGCGATGAGAATGGTTTTCGATATTTTGTTATGGGTAGTTTGGCCCTCGGGCCCGGGTCAGGGCTTTAGAGGGCGCCGAGCTTTCCCCCCGCGGCTACCGTGTACAGGCGTTTGTTCTTTTCGGCATTCATGTGCGATGCGACGACTTTGCCCACGAAGATGATATGATCCCCGGTTTCGAGCTCTTTTTCGAGCGTGCACTCAAAATTGGCAATCGCGTCGGTCAAAAGCACTGAATCAATCTCTTTTGCGTCTTCAATTTTGCAGCCGGCGTCCTCGAATTTGTCGGTATCTTTACCGGATTTGGTGCCGAAGAGCATGGTGATCTTGTCCATGTCCGCGGCGGGGAAGGTGACGGTAAAGCATTTGCTCTTGCGGATGCAGTCGGTGGTGTAGCGTTTGGGGTGCAGGGCGACGGCGAGCATGGCCGGCGAGCCCGAGGCGGGCATGGCCCAGCCGACGGTGCAGGGGTTGGGTTTCTTGTCGGCATCTTTGGCGGTAACGATGACGACCTGTTCAGGGTACTTGGTTTTGATCGCTTCAGTGTAGTCAACCTGTTTCTGCATCGGGGCCTCCCATTTTAGATTGCAGCTTTACATTCTTTACTTTTCCTTTAAGATTATACGCCTGTATACGCTGTTGAAAAGGAGAAAATTATGGACAGTATCGGGTTTATCGGGGCCGGGAACATGGCCCAGGCCCTGATCCGCGGGATATTGGAGGCCAAATTGTTCGCGCCGGGGCGGGTTTTTATCTCGGATGTTCGAAAAGAGCGGCTGGCGGAGCTGGCGGGGGAATACGGCATCCAGCCGCGTGAAAGCAATGCGGACCTGGCCCGGGAGTGCTCGATTGTGGTTTTGAGCGTAAAACCCCAGCAGATGGATGAGGTGCTGGGCGGGCTTTCGGGCGTAACAATGGATGGGAAATGTATGGTTTCCATCGCGGCGGGGGTGCGGTGCGAAAAAATTTCAACTCATTTCCCGTCCCTGCCGATGATTCGAGTAATGCCCAATACACCGGCCCTGGTCGGCAAGGGAATGAGCGCGTTGTTCAGTGCCAACGCGGATGAAAATGTGATGGCCCGGATTCGGGAGATTTTCGAGTCTGTCGGTCGGGTTATCGTTGTAGGCCGTGAGGAATTGATGGATAGCGTTACGGCGGTCAGCGGTTCGGGGCCGGCGTACTTTTTTTTGATGATGGAAGCGATGATCGAGGCCGGTATTTCGCTCGGGCTAAGTGCGGAGCAGGCCGGTGAGCTGGTCCTGCAGACGGCACTGGGCGGGGCCGAGCTTGCGGTCGCGGGCAGCCGGAGCGGTCAGACGCCGGCAGCGCTGCGAGAAAAAGTGACCTCGCCGGGCGGTACGACGGCGGCGGCGCTGCAGGTCTTTGGAAACAAAGGGTTTAGTGAGATGGTGCTTGAGGCGCTGACCGCGGCGCGGGACCGGAGCGTTGAATTAAGCGGATAAGAAGAAACAGGTGCGAAAAAGGTACCTGACCCCTTTATTTGAAGTGTGGATATGAAATATGATTATGGATTTGTTCGGAGGGAGGGTGTTTTGACAGCACTGCGGAATTTGCTTTGTGTAGGACTTCTGGGTTTTGTGGTTGTTTTGGCCGGTTGCGGTTCAGCGGGCAGCGATCCGCGGATCGCGGGGCGGGAATCGCGGCTGTATGATCGAACTTCACCGCAGATTGTAACGAAAAAGCCGTCAAAGCCAGCGATTGTTAAGCCCGTGGAGCCGGTTTGCAAGCAGTCAACGTCGCTAAAGGGGACCCGGATTGTCGTGGATCCCGGTCACGGCGGCAGTGACCCCGGTGCGGGCGAGGTCGGGTATTCCAAGATTCCGGAGAAGATGATCGTGCTGGATATTGGCCAGGAGATGCAAAAGCAGCTTCAGTCTTGCGGGGCGGAAGTGGTGATGACGCGAAGCGGGGACACTTTTATCAGCCTGGACCGGCGGGCGGCACTGGCTGAGCAGACGGGGGCGAGTTTGCTGGTGTCGGTGCATGCGGATTCGGCTCCGAATAACGGCTCGGCGTTCGGGCCGACGATTTATATCGCCCGCAACGCAAGCAGTACGAGCCAGAAAGTGGCTAAACAGATCGATAAGAGCCTCAAAGAGGCGGGATTGTCGAGCCGGGGGATTCGCCGGGCGGATTACCGGGTGCTGGCCAAGCATTCCCGGCCGGCGGTGCTGGTCGAGTGCGGATTTTTGACGAATTATTCGGATGCCTCACGGCTCAACAGCAAATGGTACCGTCAGAAGGTCGCGCATGCGATTGTAGACGGGATCAACGACTCGCTGGGGTATGGAAAATAGCTACGCCTCGATGACGATGGCCTGAACGGGGCACTCATCGGCGGCCTGCTCGGCGGCTTTTTGATGCTCCGCGGGGACAGGATCGGCGATCACTTCCGCGATGTCATCTCCCATGTTGAATACGTCGGGGCAGGCCTCGACGCAGAGGCCGCATGCGGTGCAGGTGTCGTTTACGATGGCTTTCATGTTCTTTTCCCTTCCTCTGGATGATTACGGATCGGGTTTTCATGCATTTTCGGGGCTTTTAAGTCCCATTCTTTTCGTTATGATATGAAATGAAATGGGAAAAAGCAAAAACTTTTCTGGAAATCGTGGGATTTGAGGTTATAATCCCGGTTTGGCCCTTTGTGGCCGGAGAATACATGGATATTTGATCTTTTATGGTCGGGTCCCAGGCAAGCGGGGCGCGTGAACCTGGTCAGGCGGGGAACCGAGCAGCCATAAGCGTTAGCTTTGTTGTGTCTGGCTCACCCGACCGTCTTTTTTTGTACTATGGCCTATACCGTATTAGCACGCAGATACCGTTCGCAGCGATTTGAGGATGTCATCGGGCAGGATGCCATCGCGCAGACGCTGATCCGCGCGATCGAGAGCGAGCGGGTGGCCCATGCGTACCTGTTCTGCGGGACGCGGGGTGTGGGCAAGACGACGATGGCCCGGATCCTGGCCAAGAGCCTCAATTGCCTCAAGGCCGACGGCCCGACGGTGAAGCCGTGTTTGAAGTGCGACAGTTGTGTTTCGGTCAACGCGGGCGAGGATATCGACGTGATCGAGATCGACGGTGCGTCGAATACGGGGGTGGACAATATCCGCCAGCTTCGCGAAAACGCGATGTATCGTCCGGCGCGGGCGAGGTTTAAGATTTACATTATCGACGAAGTGCACATGCTCAGTACCGGTGCGTTTAACGCGCTGCTGAAGATATTGGAAGAACCCCCCGAGCATGTGAAGTTTATTTTCGCGACGACCGAGCCCAATAAGATCCTGCCGACGATCCAGTCTCGCTGCCAGC
Source organism: uncultured Pirellulales bacterium (assembly GCA_964454745.1). Taxonomy (GTDB): domain Bacteria; phylum Planctomycetota; class Phycisphaerae; order Sedimentisphaerales; family Anaerohalosphaeraceae; genus CAYVUI01. The sequence goes on from CAYVUI010000101.1 coordinate 11,244, forward strand.
GGTTTGACTTCCAGGCGATCCAGCCGGCGACGATTGCCGAGCAGCTTGCAAGTGTGCTGAAGAAAGAGAAGATCAAGGCGGATAAGGATGTGTTTGTGCGGCTTTCACGGCTGGCGAATGGTTCCATGCGTGACGGGCTGAGTTTGCTCGATCAGTTGATCAGTACCGGGCAGGAGCCGTTGACGGTCGAGCTGTTGGAGATGTACCTCGGCGCACCGGGAAGCGAGCGGATTTATGAACTGCTCGAAATGATTGCCGCGGGCGACGGAGCCGGTACGCTGGACAAGGTAGGCGGATTGATCGCGGACGGCAAGACGTGTCCGCAGATTGCCGAGGCGATGATCGAGGCCCTGCGGGATGTAATGGTGCTGCGTGCGGCGCCGGACAACGAGAGCCTGGTGATTTTGACCGCGGGCGAGCGGGAGCGTGCGGTATCGGTGGCGCAGTCTTTCGATATTCCGTCGATGATTTACCAGATTACGTCACTCGAGCGGATTCGCTATACCCTTCGCAACAGCGAGCAGCCGCGGGCGCTTTTGGAGGCGACACTGATCCGGCTGGCACTGCGGGACGACTTTATCGGTGCCGACGCGGTGCTAAAGGCGGTTTCGTCCGGCCAGGCAGCGGGCGGGAGCGTAAAAAAAAACGAAACAGCCGATGAGAGCGGCCCGGTAGGCGAGACTTTTTCGGCGGGTGTGGGCGAACCCGCACAGGCAAGGCAGGGGGATTTTGCGAAGACAAAAGGCAAGGGGCAGGTGCCGCAGGTTCTCACCGGTTCGGCGGACCTTAGAGTGTGGCAGGAAAAATGGGAGCAGATTGTCGAGGCGATCAAGCAGGCGCAGACCGGGGTCGGCGGGTACCTTGCCAATGCAAAGCCCACGGCGTTTGAGGGCAGCCGGCTGACGCTTGAATTCGGGCAGAATTTGAAGTTTATCGTGGACCGGCTGGGCCGGGATCAGAAAAAAATCGATGAAATGCTCTCCAGGGCCGCCGGCTGCGAGGTCTTCGTAAAGCTGGTGCTGGGCGAAGAGACGTTTGAACCACCGCGGCCGATTGACCAGATGTCGATGAGTGCCGAGCAGCGGCATGAGATACTCAGCGAAAACGGCATCCGCCAGCTCTTGAGCGGATTTAAGGCCCGTGTGATCGATATTACCAAGGTTCGTGAGGAGCAATGAGCAACCCGGCGTATACAGAGAGTTTGAACCGGCTGATCGAGCAGTTTGGCTCGCTGCCGGGGATCGGGGCCAAGACGGCAGAGCGGCTGGCGTTTCATGTACTCAAGTCGTCGAAGGAAGAGGCACTGCAGATCGCGCGGGCGATTGCGGATGTCAAGAACAACGTGCGGCAGTGCTCGGTTTGTTATAACCTCAGCGAGGGCGAGGTCTGTTCGATCTGTTCGGATCCGCGGCGGGAACAGTCGGTGGTGTGCGTGGTCGAGCAGCCCAAGGATGTGATCAGCCTCGAGAAGACGGGCATCTGCAAGTGGGTGTACCATGTCCTGAACGGCCATATCGCGCCGCTGGACGGGATCGAGGCGGAGGATTTGACGATTGACGCGCTGGTCGCCCGGGTTCGCAAGGGCGAGATCGGGGAAGTCGTGATGGCGACGAATCCGAATATCGAGGGCGACGGGACGGCGCTGTATTTGAGCTCGGTACTGCGTCCGATGGGGGTGAAGATCACGCGGCTGGCACGCGGATTGCCTACGGGCAGTACGATTGAGTTCGCTTCGGGCTCGATCCTGGCCGATGCGATCATGGGCCGGCAGGATCTTTAATGCGGTAGAATGACATAAGGTGTTTGCAGGGCTTGCTTTATGCGATGTGGGCCGAGCAGGTCGGCTTTGGAGGCAAAAAACTCAATTTCTTTCCTTTTTCATTGGGGGGTTGTTTTGTTATAATGACAAGAGGCGGCTGTCAGTTCAGCCTGCTTGAACTTTTGTGACTTTTATAATGGATTCGCGGCACAGCCTATGAAGATGCAGATGACAGGCCAGATGCGCATGGAGCAGAAGATGAAACTCGCTCCGCGCATGATCCAGTCGATGGAAGTCCTCCAACTTCCGTTGCTTGCGCTGCAGGAAAAGATTGAGGCGGAGCTGAACAGCAACCCGGTGCTTGAGCAGATCGAAGAGCAAACGGACAAGGACAAGGCCGAACAGCAGGACGACACGGATGTCATGGAGGAGCGGGAGCTTTCGGTCAGCGATGACGACAATCACCAGGAAGATTTCGAGCGGCTTGAGAGCATTTCGGATACGTTTGATGATTACATGGAACGGGCCAGCCGCGTTCGCGGACGGCTCGAGACCGAGGCGTCGGACCGCAAGCAGGAGGCGTTGCAGAACACCGCGGCCAACGGCATCTCTTTGCATGAGCATTTGAGTGAGCAGTGGCGGCTGGTGGAAACGGAAGAGAAGGTCAAGGATGCCGGTCAGATGATCATCGATTACATCGATGACAAGGGATATTTAAGCGTGCGGCTTGAGCAATTGCATAACCCCGAGAAATACGGCTTCGGGATGGAAGAGCTCGAGCGGGCGCTGGCCAAGGTGCAAAGGCTCGACCCGGCGGGCGTTGGCGCACGCGACCTGAAGGAATGCCTGCTGATCCAGATGGATCAGTTCCCGGAGGATATGAGTTTTGAGTATGACCTTGTGGCGGATCACCTGGATGACCTGCTCGAGAACCGTCTGCCGCAGATCGCGCGGAAGATGGGCTGCAGCGTTGATGAGATTAACCGTGCGATCGAGCGGCTGAGCAAGCTGGATACCTCGCCGGGTTTACAGGTGGGCCGCAACGAGAACCACCCGATTACCGCGGATGTGATGGTCGAGCCCGACCCCGAGGGCGACGGCTGGATCGTCAGTTTGACCGATACGAGCATCCCGAACCTTCGGGTGAACCAGTTTTATTCCAAGATGTCGCGCAACCGCAAGATCGATAACAAGACGCGGGAGTTTTTGCAGCAGAACATCCGCAGTGCCCAGTGGCTGATGGATGCGATTGCCCAGCGGAAAAATACGCTGCTTCGCGTGGCCAGCGCGGTGGTGAACCATCAGAGCGAGTTCTTTGAAAAGGGCAAGCTGTACCTGCGTCCGCTGCCGATGCAGAAGATTGCCGATGAGATCGGGGTGCATATCGCGACGATTTCGCGTGCCGTCTCGGGCAAGTATGTGCAGTGTTCGCAGGGTGTGCTGCCGTTGCGGGGCTTCTTTAGCGGGGGCACGGAGACCGAAAACGGCGAGCAGAGCTGGGACGCGGTGCGGGCCAAGCTCCAGGAGATCGTGGACGGCGAGGACAAGAGCAATCCCTACAGCGATGACGAACTGCGTGAGAAGCTAAGCGAGTCGGGCATCGGCAATATCGCCCGGCGGACGGTGGCCAAGTACCGCAAGCTGATGCACATCCCGGCGGCGAGGTTCCGCAAGAAGTTTAACGGATCGTAAGGGGCGGATTCATCATTTCTACGTTCGAAGCTGTTTGCACAACTGCTTCAAAATAATTAGTATGACAGCGCTGGTTTTGAATAGAAACCGACTTTACGATGTCAATAATCCGGTTTACAAGAATTCGTTACCAACGTAAAATAAGGACTTATGAACAATGTAGCGCTGTCGTATTAGGTAATGTCTGATTTAATTAGGTAATAAATTAGGTAATACCGCGGTTTTTGAGGCATATAATGCGTTTTTACTGCGATTCGGTCTCTACGTCGCTGTCAAACTGGATGATGGATTCGGGGTCGTCCTGCTGTCTGAAGTTTCGGATCAGTTGGATGTCGTGGCGGACCTCTTCGAGAAGCTGCATCCAGTCGAGCATTTGTGAGCGGGCGAGCATCTGGGGGCGATAGTGGCTCGACGCGGTCTGTGCGTAGATTTCCCATTCTTTGGCGGCCTGTCGTATGGCCCGGCCGGCGGACCGCTTGTAGCCCGGCTCGCGGGTGACGTCATAAAGGTGGATATCGAGTGCGGCCTGGATCTTGTTTGCGTAGTATTTGCCCAGGTGGGCCAGGGCCTCGATGTCGGCGAGGGTATTGGACATTCGCCGGGAGGGATTTTGTATTTTTTCTTCGAGCAGAGTTGTGATTGTCAGCGCGGACCCGGCGTTGCGCTTGAGCCGGGCGATGACATCGGGCGGTGTGATGAATGACTGGTACGGCTGGTTGTTGACGAATTTTTCGGTGTACTGGCTGATGTTCAGGATGTTTGTGCCGGGCATTGCGGGGTGCTCGATAAAATCGAAGACGCTGTGGAACTTTTCGCGGTCAAAGCATCCCTCGGGCGTCCAGGCCTCGGGTGTGGGTGCCCAGTGGAAGCGGGTCACCTGCGGGATGATCTGCGAGGCGGTCTTCCAGGCTTCGAAAAGTGCGCGGGCGTCCGAGGTGGGCATTTCATAGGCGATCTGGTCAACGAAGAAATCGGTGCTCAGCCGGGGGTTATAAGCCAGGCGTGCCCAGATCATGAAGGCATACCAGTGTTTCTGGATTTCGAGCTGTTCTTTTCCGTCGGGCATCAGGGTGGAAAAGTCCTTGCCCCAGAGGTAACCCTTTGTAGCGATCTCGATGCCGGCAAGCGTATCGGCGGGGATGGCCTGGATCATGTCCCGGGCGAAGTCAGGGTCGCCCCAGCGGAAGATATACGTGTCGTCATTGTACAGGGTCCAGATGATCTTTTGCTGGTTTTCCCGGAGGGCCTGGTTGAGCGGGTAATGAAACGACGGGTCGAAGGCGGCGTACATCTTTTGTTCGGCATAGGGCGCAGTCAGGTCCACGGGGAACGGAACGCGGGAAGTAAAGTGCCGCACGGCTGCGGCCAGGTCCGATTCCGTCAGGTCATGGATTGCGGAAATCTTGCGGTTGGGGTTGGGGTAGATGGCCTCGCGGATCGGTTCGGCGTAGGTATTGTAGAGCCACTGGATTTTCTGGTCCGCGGGCGTATCGGATGGCATCAGTGCCAGGCCGAGGCCGGCCAGGTCAGGATAGCTCAGGAACATCTGGCGGACGCATTGGCGGAGGTATTCCTGGGTTTTTTCGTTGTCCATCGATTCCGTGATGCCGTATTTACCCCTCGCGGCGTTAAGCACCGGGCTGGTAGTGAGCAGGTAGACCTCGATCCCGCGTTCCCTTGCGTGGGCCATAACTTCCTGCCAGAAGAGGATTTTTTCTTCGATGGTCATTTTTCGTATGGTCCGCAGGCTCGAGAGCACGGTTTCGTTTACGCCGTACGGCTCGCCCCATGCCCCGGCCTGGGCGACGGGGAGCTTTTCACAGGCCATGACATTCTCGAGCGCGATGTCCGGAAAGTCGATCAGCCGGATCATGGACGGGTACGGGTGCGGGTTGCACAGGGTCAGGCGGTTGTAGTGGTAGAGCGCCATTTGGTCGATGAGCTGTTTCCAGAAACCGATATCCCACATCTGGGTGATGTTCTGCTGGAAGGCGTCGCCGGTGTCGTCAAAAGAGGGGGTTCTTGCGTCGAGAGGCAGGTTCATCCGCAGGCCGCGGACGGTGATTTTCGGGTTGATGTCCATGTTGCGAACGGCGTTGATATCATTGGTCAGTTCGATGGT
>CAYVUI010000102.1:0-16689 GCA_964454745.1 uncultured Pirellulales bacterium
GGCGTTTTCCGCTGCTTGAGGGCATCGACCTGCCGCTGGGCTATCCCAACGGGACCGTCGCCTCGCGCGTCGCAACGGATATCATCCGCGAATTCAATCCCGAGGAACTCTCGGACGTGCAGGTGATGTATGTACACGCCCACGGACCGGGGATTTTGGCCTCGAAAAAACCTGTCGAAAAAATGGATGACATGCAGGGTCTTCGCGTTCGGGCAACGGGCCTTTCGGCCAAGATCGTATCGGCCCTGGGCGGCACACCCAAGGCGATGAGCCAACCGGAAACCTACGAGGCACTGCAAAAAGGCGTGGTCGATGCGACTTTCTGCCCGATTGAAACGCTCAAGGGCTGGAAGCAGGGTGAAGTGATCGAAACCGTAACCGATACCTCCGTGATCGGCTATACCACCTCGATGTTCGTGGTCATGAACAAGGACAAGTGGGAAGCGCTGCCCGCGGAAGTCAAGGCTGTATTTAACGAAGTCAACGACGAATGGGTCGCCAAACACGGCCAGGCCTGGGACCAGGCCGACCAGGAAGGCCGTGCGTTTATTGATGAACTCGGCCGCGACGTGATTACACTCTCGCCCGAGCAAAAGCAGATGTTCAAGGCCGCCATTGAGCCGATCCTGGCTGAATACACGGCGAATACAACCGCCGCGGGCCTGCCGGGCGATACCTTCCTCCAGCGGCTCAAAGAGATGATCGCACAGCAAAGCCAGGGGCAGTAGGCTCTATGGAGAACGAAAGCGGCGTGGACAAAATCGTAAACGGCTATACCCGTGTGCTGCGGTGGATCATCTTTGCCATGGCCGCCGGGGCGGGTGTTGGTGTGCTCGTGATGATGCTTACCACGTGCGCGGATGTCATCCTGCTGCGGTTCAAGATGCCGCTTAAGGGAGCCTACGACATTGTCAAGATCACCAGCGCCCTTACGCTCGCGCTGGCCCTGCCGTATACCACGGCGGTAAAGGGGCATGTGGCCATCGAGTATTTCTTTCACAAGCTCGGCCGCTGGGGACGAATCTGCGTAGATATCATCATGCGTCTGCTGGGCATTGGCCTGTTCGGCTTTCTTGCGTACCGCAATTTTATCTACGGCAGCGAACTGCAGGCCAACGGGCAGGTCACCCAGACGCTGCGGATGCCGGTATTCTGGGTTCCGTGGGTGATCGGCGTCTGCTGCCTGGTTACCGGGCTGGTCATCGCGTATCACCTGGTCCACCCAAACAAGGAGATGATTAAACCATGACGCCGCTGCAGGTGGGAATTCTTGGATGTATCGCCCTGTTTGTGCTGCTGGCCGCGAGCATGCCGGTCGCGTTTGCAATGGCGGTGGTCGGCTTTGTCGGCTTTGCGATTATCGTTAATCCTCACGCGGCCGCGACGATGATTACCATCGACCTGTACGATACCTTTTCGTCGAGCAGCCTTACGGTCATCCCGCTGTTCGTGTTCATGGGGCAAATCGCGTTCCATTCGGGCATCAGCCGCCGGCTGTTTGACGCGGCCTACCACTGGCTCGGCGCTTTGCCCGGCGGACTGGCGATGTCTACCGTCGGGGCGTGCACCGGGTTTGGGGCCATCTGCGGCTCGGGCCCGGCGACAGCGGCCACGATGGCCAGTGTCGCCCTGCCGGAGATGAAGCGTTACAATTATGACATGGAGCTTGGCTGCGGAGCGGTAGCCGCCGGCGGAAGCCTGGGCATGCTGATCCCGCCGAGTGTAGTGTTTATCGTGTACGCGATTTTGACTGAACAATCCGTCGGACAGTTGTTTATCGCCGGGATCATTCCGGGGCTCTTGATCGCGACGCTGTTTTGCCTGACGATTTACCTGAGCTGCAAGCTGCGGCCGCACCTGGGGCCGGCGGGGCCGAAATTTACTCTCGGCCAAAAACTCGCCTCGCTGCTGGGTGTAATCGAGACGCTGCTGCTGTTTATTCTCGTCATCGGCGGAATGTTCCTGGGCTTTTTTACGCCAACCGAGGCGGCGGCGATTGGAGCAGCGGGCAGCCTGATTATCGCCCTGGCCCGCGGAAAGCTTACCTTTAAAATGCTCTCACGCTCACTCAAGGAAACGATCCGCACCTCGTGCATGGTGATGATTATCGTCACCGGCGCGGTGATCTTCGGGCACTTTCTGGCGGTATCGCGGATTCCGTTCGAGCTGGCAAGTTCGCTGACAGAGCTGACGCTGCCGGCCTGGGTGATTATGGGCATGATAATCCTGTTTTATCTCGTGGTCGGCTGCTTTATCGACGCACTGGCCCTGATCCTGCTGACGATCCCGATCTTTTCGCCGGTAATTAGCCAGCTCGGCTACGACCCGATCTGGTTTGGCGTGATGATTGTTGTCGTCACGCAGATGGGCGTGATCTCGCCGCCGGTGGGCGTGTGCGTATATGTCGTCAGCGGTATCGAGCGGGATGTCCCGCTGCAGAAGATTTTCCGCGGGGCACTGCCGTTCCTGGCAGCACTGGTCGTTGCGGCAGTCCTGCTAATGCTGTTCCCGCAGCTTTGCCTGTGGCTGCCCGAAAAGATCGGGTAACAATCTCAAGGGAGAAACGAACGATGTCCACAGATTCTAATGCATCCAGTCAGCCGCCGCGGGCGGGCTTTGAGCGAATCCTGTTCTTTACGGATTTTTCGGAGACCTCGGACAAGGCGTTTTCCTTCGCGGTGCATCTCGCCGAGGCAAACGAAGGGGCCGAGCTGTTTTTGCTGCACGTTGTGCCCGAGAGCGAATCGCAGTTCTGGAAGACGTACATTTACGAGGTCGACGACGTGGACACCAAGGCCAAAAGCGATATCAACCACAAGATCGAGGAGGCCTACCTGTCCCGCAAGCCCGAGCAGATTCAAATGAACGTGCACTTCCGCGTGGGCAAAGACGTACAGGAAATTCTCGATTTCGCCCAGGAGCAGCGGATCGACCTGATCGTTCTGGCCCGGCAGGGATCCAGCTCGCTGGAGAACGCCTTCTTCGGCAGCGTGTCAGAAAAGGTCGTCAAAAAGGCCCACTGCCCGGTCCTGGTTGTGCCGAAAGAATAGGTGCTCAAGCTTGTGACAGGTGTGTCGTTATGAAAGATAAAATTAACAGTATTGACAGAATCCGTCAGGCCTGGGCACAAGCCGCAGCCGAATGCCATAAAGCCGAAGACGATATCCTTGAAGACTGGGACGCAGTGAATATGGATCATACATCGCACCCTCACCCACCAGGACATCAGAAGAGACAACCAATAGATATCAGAGAAGCGGAAAAATCAGATTTAACAGGCTTATCAAAACTGTTCGATGAATATCGGCAGTTCTATCGGCAAAAGCCAGACCTGCAAGGTGCACAGGCATTTATAAGCGAACGATTGTCCCGGAAGGATTCTTTTATTTTCATCGCTTTTCCTGATGAACAGCCGGCTGGATTTGTACAATTATATCCCTCTTTTTCATCGGTAGCCATGCAGCGAATCTTCATCCTAAATGATCTGTATGTTAATCAGAAGGCTCGAGGGAAGGGCATTGCAACCGCTTTGATCAGAAAGGCAGAGGAGTTTGCATTGGAGATGGGGGCAGTGCGACTTTCCCTTGCGACTGAAATAGCCAATACCCCAGCCCAAAAGCTTTATGAAAAACTTCAATGGAAAAAGGATGAAGTGTTTCTCCACTACAACAGGACCCTTTGTAAGTAAAGAACCTGAATGCTGTATCTCTTGATCTCAATCTCAGGGCATCTCTTCCAGCCAGTACTTCGCCGACAGGCATACATCATACAGATCGACGATACCGTCCTTATTTAGATCCGCAATACCAAAAAATCGAATCAGCGGATAGCTCTGATTCTCGACGATCTGCCAGGTTTCCTCGAAATCCCAGTTGGTAAACCAGCTCGCCTGTTTCATGTAAATGGTCACCCTCGGCGTGCCGCCGTCGCTGGTCCCCATACCGGAAGTCTGGGCGTCCCAGTAACTGTCGTATACATCCGGGTCCGCGTCGTCCGAGTCCCCGATGAAACCGCCGGTGCGCGTATTGCCGCTGACAAGGCCGGTCGAATAGCATTTCACGATTCCGCTGCTGGTATGGCGACCGGAAAACCCACCTACATAATCGTCGCCCTGGACAGAAACCTGCGCATAACAGTTATTGACATTGCTGCTGCTCGAATTCACACCTGCAAATCCCCCGGCAAAGTCGATCAAACCCGACTCCCCTTCCATCGGGCCGACCTCTCCACTGCTGAAACACCGGGTCACCACGCTCCAGAAGTTACCCCCTGCAAATCCACCGACATACTGTGAACCGTCGCCAACGAGAACACTTGTATTCGCATAACAATAGCTGACCGGCCCCGAGCTGTTTCTGCCAACCAGCCCGCCAACGAACAAATTCGACGTACCTGTCCGGATAACTGAATTAATACAGTAACTGTTGTTGATCGTTCCATTGACATTGTAACCGACCATGCCGCCGACATAGCCGGCCCCGCTGCCGCATTCGATAAACGTCTCGCAGTAGCAGTTTTCAATGGTGCCGCTGTTTTCGCCTGCCAAACCCCCGAGGTATTCATCCCCGTTACGGATATGGACCTTCACCCCGAGATCTTTGACCAGCCCGCCGGAACCGATTTTCCCGAACAGGCCCAGGTAATCATACGTGCTCGAGGTCGGGTCGATATCGAACGACCAGATTTTATGGCCGCTGCCGTCAAAGACCCCGGTAAAAGCCATCCCATCAAAACCGCTGGACGCATCGTTTGTATCGAAGGCGACGGGCGCCTTTGAATAAGTGACATCCGTCAGCCACAGGTCCACATCCAGCCGGACATGGCCGCTCCAATAGCCCGAATCGCCCCTGAACTCATTGAAATCCGCCTTGGAGCCGATCACCCACGGGGACTGGGCCGTGCCGCTGCCGGAAAGAACCGCAAAGCAGCTTGCCGCGGTCATCAGTAAAACAATTGCAATCAAAAGGAATGTACGTTTCATGCTCGAACCTCCAATCTGCCGCAAATCGGCCCCGAAAGAGAAAGCATTTACAAGATCATTCACTTGCCAGAGAAATGACGAATCCATGTCCAAAGGGCCGGGGAAAATTAAACCCTTATCATATCTGCAATTATACAATAATTCGCGAAATGGTCAAGGAAAATCCTAAACAGCCGGCATAGCAAGGGATAACAAAGCGAAACCGAGATCCCTTTTTCTGGAGGTCATCTATTCTTCCTGCGGATTCTCTTTATGCTCGCTTACGAGCGTCTTAAACAGCGCGAAGATATTAAAGAACCCCCCGATCGCGGTAACCACCGAGAGAATCGTAAACACACCGATACTGATAAAGAAAAACGCTGACCAGAATTTGATCCAGAAATCAACCATTGGATTCTCCTTCCTGTGTTTGAACCTGCCCGGTATTGTCCGGGAAGAGCAAAGAACCAACCACCATAGCTAAGACCGAAATGCCCAGAACTGACAGCCCGACTACCGCGCTGTCTGCCGAAAAGCCCAGCATCTTCTGCACCGGCCGAAGCCCCCCAAGGCTCAAAAAGCCCGACAGCAATGCCAGGTACGCCCCTACGCGGCTGGCCCGCTTCCAGTAGATGCCAAACAGCAAAAGGCTAAACGCCCCAATCGCGTAAATCGAACCCGATACCGCCATGTAATCCCACAAATCCTGCCCGAGCGGATACCACAGGCCCCAGATCAGGATAAAAATACCGATTGCCACGATGAAAATCCGCGTCAGCAGCAGCCGTTTCTTCGACGAGAGCCCGTTCTTAAAGCACGGCGACACCACATCCTGCGTCAAGACCGACGACCAGCACAGCAGGTAACTGTCGTGGGTGGACATAAACGCCGCGAGCATCCCGGCCGTAATCAGACCGATCAGCCCACTGGGCAGAACCTGCGAAAAGTAGAACGGCATCGCGACCAGCGACTGGTGGGCGTTTTCCACGTCGCTGCCGCCAAAAAACCGCTGCGACAAAGCCGCATCGTTCGATACATACACAAACGCGCAAATCCCGAAAAAGTACGGGATCAAAAAGCGAATCAAAAATCCAATGGAAGAGAGCGTGTAAATCTTCTTAACCGTCTTCACGCTGTCCGCGGAACAGGCCCGGATCACCGCCGTCTGCCAGATCGCGCACGAAACAAGCCCGAGGAACACCATCCAGATCACGTAGGACACACCAAAACCGGATTCCGCGAACGGATCAAAGCCGGCCGCCCCCTTCTGCTCGAGCACCGTATTGACGATATTGTTCCAGCCGAGATTCTTCACCGACAGCATCGTCACGAAAATGATACTGAACGACAGCACCACGAACTGGATGTAATCCAATATCGCCACCGAAACCATTCCGCCCATCGTCGTATAGAGCAAAACCATCCCCAGCAGCACGGACATCACGATCTTGAGCTGCGCCGGGTCGTCCATGCCCGTCACACCGGTGATAAACAGCGAACCGGCCTTTAGGAACATGCCCATATTGAGAATCCCCGCAAAGGCAAGGATCACCCCGCCCAGCAGCCGCACGTTATGGCCGAACCGCTTCTCATAATACTCCGGGATCGTCATCACCTCCATCCGCCGAAGCGGCACCACGATGAAACCCGACAGCCCAACCAGAAGCGTCACGATTGCCGCGGCCAGCGCGATATGAAACGCCGCAAAACCGCCCGTAAAGCCCTTCTGGGCCGAGTACATCACCGTAATCAGCCCCATCTCGGTGCCGATCATCGTCGCAATGCCCAAAAAGGTCTTCAGCCCCCGGCCGGCGACCATAAAATCCGTCGCGTTCTGGATGTACTTGCGGATCGAAATCCCGATACCCACCACCAAAAGCAGGTAGGCAATCACGATCACCCAGTCCAGAACACCAAAATTTGTACCATAATCCATAAATGTACCCTTAAAAATTCGGAAATTCCCGCCTATCATAACCAGACTTTACCTGGTTGTCTATAAGTAAGCCCTGCGGTATTTCTGCGGCGAACGGCTGTGGAAATCCTTAAACGCTCTCGAAAAATAATACGGGTCCGAAAAACCGCACAGCGCCGCAATCTCCTTGATCGAGTACTCGCTCGACAGCAGCAGCGTCGCCGCCTTGTTCAAACGCAGCCGCTTGATATACTCCTGCGGTGTAATCGCCTGGAACTGGCGAAACAGCCGCGACATATACCGCACATTAACCCCGCAGTTTCCCGCGACATCCCCGGGGCTGATCGGCAGCGAAAAATGCCCATCGATATACTCCCGGCACCGCTGGTACGTCCGCCGGGAATGACTCACCGCCGCCCGCGGCCGCTCCAAATTCGCCGAGAGCTCCAAAAGAAACGCACGCAGGTAACACACACAAAGTTCCTGCGCATAGTCCCTTTTCGCAAATCCAGCTTCCATCAGCCGGTCAAAAAGCCGGCCCATCCCGTGCGGATCGAACAAAACCAGCCGCTTATTCTCAGCCAGGGAGCTTTTGGCAAACAATTCCCCCGCCCCCTCACCGGTAAAGGCGACAAAATAGTGCTCCATCGGCTCTTCCGGGTCCACCGTGTAATCATGGGCATCGCCCGGGGCAAACCCCGCCACCACGCCCTTTTCAAGTACGTACTCCTTGTGATTGATCGCCAGCCGGCACCGCCCCGCCAGCGGATACTCGATTACATACCACGGGTACGTCTGCCGCTGGACGCTGTAGTCCGGCGCGACGGTTTCATACCCCCCGTAGACGACCCCCAGCGGCGAATTAACCTGCTGGCCCGTGTCAAAATAGAAATACCGAGCCTCGATCACATGCCCGGGCTTGCCGTGCATATATTCCGGCCGAATCCGATCGGAACGCGATGTCGAAAAATCTGCCATACAGGTTACGATAATCCATGTAAAAAACACTCTATTTCATTTACAGGCCCTCAATTATACGATATTTTATTAAATATGCAATTTTAAAAGTTACGATACAGCATACAAAGGGGCTAAAATAAGGAATCATGGCAAAGAGAAACCAAAATCAAAATCCAGCACAGCTAAGCAATGTGGAACAAATCGCACTCGAAAAAAGCGCATGGTCCACCCCGCAATTTGCCCCGGACGAAAAGATTTCCACCGTCGTTGTGCCCAATTTCCCGGCACTGGGCAAGCTGGCCGCCCTGCGGTTTCTCGAATGGGTGCTGGAAAACCCAAAGGGCGTGATCTCCCTGCCGACGGGCAAAACGCCGGAGTTTTTCATCCGCTGGGTGCAGGAATATATGAACCGCTGGAATGAGGGCCCGATCCGTGACGACCTCAAGGCCGCGGGCATCAATTCGGCAACCCGCCCGGATATGTCGCAGCTTACCTTCGTCCAGATCGACGAGTTCTACCCCATCGACCCGGCCCAGCACAACAGCTTCTTCTATTACGTAAACCAGTTCTATATCGACACTTTCGGCCTCAATCGCGACAAGGCCCTGCTGATCAACTGCAACGAAATCGGCCTCGAAACGGGCCAGAGCCTTGATTCAATCTGGACAGATAAGCACGTGGACCTTTCCCTGCGGTACCGCCAGGCCAAATCGCACCTTGAACAGCGCCAGCAGAAAACCCTCCACCGCATCGACCAGTGGTGCCAGGAATATGAGGATAAAATCCGCGAACTCGGCGGCATCGGCTTTTTCCTCGGCGGCATCGGGCCCGACGGCCACATCGGCTTTAACATCGCAGGCTCCGACCACCACTGCACCACGCGCCTGTGCGATGTAAACTACGAGACCCAGGCGGCATCCGCCGCAGACATGGGCGGCATCGAAACCGCCCGCAAGTCACTGGTGATCACCATCGGTCTTGAAACCATCACTTACAACCGCGACTGCACAGCCGTCATCATCGCATCCGGGGAGGCCAAGGCCCCCATCGTCCAGAAAGCCATCGAAAACAAAACCTGTGTCACCGTCCCGGCCAGTGCACTTCGCAAGCTGCCCAACGCCTGTTTTTATATCACCGAAGGGGCCGCAAAACGCCTGACCCGCAGGCAGTGTGCCCGCATCGAGGCCCAAAACGAGCTGACCGAACCCCAGCAGGACCAGATCCTCTATGACCTGAGCGTTTCGCATCAGCTTCCACTCGATAAACTTACCGCTGATATCCTGCACGAATCGCCGATGGCACAACTGCTGCTCGCGAAAAACGGCGGTGACATCCGGCAAATGGCCCTTCAAGCCCGCGAAAGGCTCATCGAAAAAATCAACCGCGGCATCAACCGCTGCAAAAACACCCGGTTTCTGCACACAGAGCCCCACCATGATGACGTCATGCTCGGTTATTTCGCCTCCGTCGTCCGCAACATCCGCGACGCAAGCAATACGCACCACTTCATGACACTGACCAGCGGATTTACCTCGGTGACCAACCAGTTCATGCTCGACCAGGTCCGCAACCTGATGAACTTTATCCGCGACCCGAAATTCCTCGCCCTGCTCGACGAGGGCTATTTCGCTCCCGGCAACGCAATCGCCCGCAACCGCGACGTATGGCAGTACCTCGACGGCGTCGCCGACCGCAAAGCCGAAGTCAAGCATGAGGGCTGCGCCCGCCGGCTGCTGCGCAATCTCTTCGAACTCTACGACGACAGCTTCTCGCTGAATATCGAAAAACGCCTTTCCGAACTCGAGGAATACTTCGCCTCGCGATATCCCGGCCAGAAAGACATCCCCCACATCCAGCGGCTAAAGGGCATGTGCCGCGAATGGGAGGCCGAGTGCCTCTGGGGCTATTTCGGCTGGAACTGCGACAACGTCCATCACCTGCGCCTGGGCTTCTATACCGGCGATATTTTCACGAAAGAACCCTCGCTCGATACCGATGTGCCGCCAATCGTCCAGGCCCTCGACCAGGTCCAGCCAGACATCATCACCGTTGCCTTCGATCCCGAGTCCAGCGGCCCGGACACCCACTACAAGGTCCTCCAGGCCATCGCCGAGGCGGTAAAAATCCACGAGAAAAAAACCGGCCGCAGCGACCTGAAGATCTGGGGATACCGCAACGTCTGGTACCGCTTCGACCTGGCCGATGTCAACCAGCTCGTGCCGGTCAGCCTCAATATGTTCTCGATCATGCAGGATGCGTTCCTAAACGCATTCCTCAGCCAGAAGCATGCCTCTTTCCCCAGCTACGAACACGACGGTCCCTTCTGCGAACTGGCCCAGTCCATCCAGGTCGGCCAGTACCAGGCGATCAAATCTGCCCTCGGACGCGAATGGTTCAACGACTCCGACAGCCCGCTGATCCGCGCCACCCGCGGCTTTGTCTACCTCAAGGAAATGGACACGCAGGAATTCTACCACTCCTGCCGCGAGCTCAAGAAGACCATCGAAAACAACACAAAATAGCCCCCGACCGAAATCCATTTCTTAGCCGTTGACAAATCGCTCAAAACCCGATACGATTTGGCCGTAATGACAATGCTACGTGAAACAGCCCTAAAAGGTGGACTATGGGACTTTTGATTGATCTGATCTATCTGGTTGCGTTTACCTGCTTTTTGCCAAAGCTGCTCTACCGCATGCTGCGCCAATACCGTTATCGCCAGGGCTGGAGCCAGCGGATGGGCAATGTGCACCGCATCCACCCGGAAAAAAAGTGCATCTGGATCCACGCCGTCAGCCTCGGCGAGATCAATGCCACACGCACACTCGTTGGCGCGATGAAAAAGCTCCTGCCCGGTTACGAAATCGTCATCTCCACCGCCACCGATACCGGCTACGCCCGGGCCTGCGGCCTCTACGAGAAAGACCACAGCGTATTTTATTTCCCCATGGATTTCGGCTTTACCATGCGAAAGGCCTTTGCCAACATCGACCCGGACCTGATCCTGCTCATGGAGCTCGAAGTCTGGCCCAACCTCGCCCGCATCGCCCAAAAACGGGATATCCCCATCCTTGTCGTTAACGGCCGCCTGAGCGAGCGATCCTTCCCGCGGTACAAATTTATCGGCTGGTTTACTCGTTGGATGTTCAACAAGGTCACGTACTTCCTGGTCCAGAGCGCCCAGTACGCGCAGCGATTCAGCGAACTCGGTGTCCTGCCCGAAAAAATCATCGTCACCAATTCGCTCAAGTACGACACCGCCCGCATCACAGATTCCCTGCCCGGCGCAGACGAACTGGCCCAACAGCTGCGTAAAGAAAATGAACCCCTCTGGGTCGCAGGCGGCACCGGTCCCGGTGAGGAAAAACTCATCATCGACCTGTTCAAAATGCTCCGCGTCGAACCCGGCCTAGAACGGCTGCGTCTGGCGATCATCCCCCGCAAACCTGAACGCTTCGACGAAGTCGCCGGCCTGATCGACAAAGCCAACCTTTCCTTCCTGCGTTTCTCGGGCATCCGCGGTACCAAACTCATCGACGAAGAAAAGCACCCTGTCATCCTCGGCGACACCATGGGCGACCTGAACAAATTCTACGCCATCGCCTCGGTCGTCTTCGTTGGACGCTCCCTGGTCCCGATGGGCGGCTCGGACATGATGGAACCCGCGGCGCTTGGCCGCTGCACCATCTTCGGCCCCCATACCGAAAACTTCACCCAGACCGTCAACGCCCTGCTCGCGGAAAACGGTGCCATCCTCGTCAAGGACACCAACGAATTGTACGACGTGACACGCAAGTGCCTGTCCAGCCCCGATTTCGCACAGGCCATCGCCGTAGCCGGTCAAAAGGTCATCCGCCAAAATCAGGGAGCGACCAAAAAGACCCTCGAAACAATCATCACCGTCCTGAAACACCAAAACCAGGCACAGGCCCAGCCGTAACTTTACCCTCGAACCGCCTTGACCGCCGCCTCGATATGCGCCGGCGTCGTCCCGCAGCAACCGCCAAGGATTCCCGCCCCGTTTTGCGCAATCACCTTGACCGACTTTGCGAAATCCTCCGGGCTTAGCGTATACACCGCCTTGTCGCCCTCGAGCGCAGGCTTGCCGGCATTGGGTTCAGCCAGTACCAACAGCCCCCCGGATACCGCCGCCTTGTACGCCGCCGCGAGCTGCTCATACTGCTCCATCGAAAGCGTCCCGCAGTTAAAACCAATCGCGGCAATCCCCTTGCCGCCCAGCGTATCCACCGCCGCCGCCGGGTCCACGCCCATCATCGTGCGGAATTCATCGCCCGCCGGATCGTACGCCAGCGAAACAAATATCGGCAAATCGCTTACACTTTTCACCGCGTCAATCGCCACCGCGATCTCATCGACCGCCGTCATCGTCTCGATAATAACACCGTCCGCCCCGCCTTCGAACAGACCCTGCGCCTGCTCGGCAAACGCCGCCTTCAGCTCATCTTCCTTGACCATCCCCAGCGGCTCGAGAAAATCTCCGCACGGCCCGATATCGCCGATCACGTACCGGTCCTCCCCGGCCGCCCTGCGGGCAACCTCGGCCCCCGCCTTGCTCACGGCCCGGGCCTGCCCCTCGATCCCGTGCCGCTTTAACGCAATCGCATTCGCCCCGAACGTATTGGTAATCACCGCATCCGTACCCGCGGCAAAATACGCCTCGTGCACGCCGGCCACCAGCTCGGGCGACTCGATGTTCTGATAATCGCTGCACTTCATCGGGTCCATCCCCCGGGCGACCAGCTCGGTCCCCATCGCCCCGTCCACAAAAAACACATCCTGCTGTAATCGGTCAATCAGCTTTGCACGTGCCATACATTTCTCCTTTACTTGATCTGCTTAAATTCGCAGTCGCTGCCCAGTTGATAAAGCCTGTCCGCACTTTGCGTCTCCGGCCGCTCGAACAGCCCCTTTTCAAGCTGCCTCTGCGTCGGAACAAAATCCTTCACGCCACGCAGCTCGACGGTAAACTCCACCGCCCGCGACGCATCCACCCGCTGAAAAGACACCATCTTCGTCGGAATCCGCCCGCCGCCGGGCAGGGCCTCGTACTCGTTCAAATCAAACGAAGTCGCCAGGTCGCCAAACCGGTTAAAATACTCCACCCGCCGAACCAGCCCGTCGCATTGATCCAGCCAGATCGTCTTCTGCTTTAACTTGTACTCATTTTCCAGGTAAAGGTAATCCATATTCTCAGCGATCTCGGTAAGAAGATACGCCGCGTCAAACTCGACAATCCCCATCATCTCCACCAGGTGCGAAAGCTCCATTCCGAACACACTGCCGCATTCATCGATACGCTCACGACTGCCCCAGATATACTCGATATCGCCCGCGATGTTCTTGCGATGCCAGAATTCGTCCTCGTTCATCCCCGTCCGCAACACCTCGCCGACCAGCGAATTGCCTCGCAAAAACAAAAAGTCCCGCTTCCAGAACCGAAGCGTAAGATCCAGCGACTCCTTCTGAACCTCCCGGCCATCCTCGATCACCCGGATAACCAGCTTGCCCCCGCTGGCAACGCCCTCAATCTTCTCGGCATTTTCCCTCGCCCGCTGTGTCGCCTGCTCTACGCTCTGCGCCGGCGGACACAATCCCACCCTCTGCTTACGAACCGGACCGCAGCCCGCAGCCAGCAGCACCAGCAGCAAGCAAACCCCGACACCCCCGAAATTCCGTTTCCAATCATCCATGATATCCCCGGTCAACTTCCATTTTGCCGCCGGAACACATTCCGTCACCCGGCCAGCGTATCCTTTATCATCTGCGCCCCTTTGGCGATCGCGTCATCGAGCCCCGCCGGGTTCTTGCCGCCGGCCTGGGCCATCTGCGGACGTCCGCCCCCGCCCCCGCCGACCATCGGCGCGATCTCCTTGATCACATCACCGGCTTTGAGGCCCTTTTTCACCACGTCATCGGTCATCGCCGAAAACAGCAGCACCTTCCCATCGTCCTCGGCAAAGCCAAGCACAATCGCCGCCGACGACGCCTTCTTCTTGACGCTGTCAATCGCCTCGCGTACCTGCTGAACCGGCCCGCTCGAAAGCCGCCCGGCCACAACCGCCACACCGTCCACCTTCTCGGCATCGGCCAGCAGCTTCTGCGCCTCGGCCATCACATCAGACGCCCCGCGCTTGCCCGCGTTCTTGATTTCCTTTTGCAGCTTCTTGTTATCCTCAAGCAGTTTGCCCACCCGCGCCTGGACCTGCTCGGCAGGCACCTTCAAAAGCTCGGTCAGGTCATCGATAATCTCACTGCGTTTGCTCAAATACTCGACCATCCCCGGCCCGGTCAGCCCCGTAATCCGGCGAACCCCCGCCGAGATGCTCTCTTCCTTGACGATCTTAAAGCCCTCGATCTGCCCGGTCCGCTCCACGTGCGTACCCCCGCAGAACTCCCGGCTGAATGCATCGCCAATCGCCGTTTCATCCTCCGCGCCCACCGCGACCACGCGAACCTCATCGCCGTACTTCTCATTAAACAGCGCCATCGCGCCGAGCTGTTTTGCGTCATCGACCGGCATCACCGAACAGGTAATCGGCCAGTCCTCGTGCACCTTCTCGTTGACCAAATGCTCGACCCGCCGAATTTCCTCGGCGGTCATGGCCTTGGGCCACGTAAAATCGAACCGCAGGTAATCCGGGCACACCAGCGAACCCTGCTGGTGTACCGAATCACCCAACACCTCCTGGAGTGCCCACTGCAAAAGGTGCGTAGCGGTATGGTTTTTTCTGCTCGCGTTCCGCTGGCGGTCCACCGTTGCCGTTGCTTCGTCGCCGGGCTTGATTTCTCCGCCAACGGCCTTGCCCCGGTGAATCACGCAGTCCGCGATTTTTTCCGTTTTCTCCACGGCAAACGATCCGCCTTTTGTCTCGATCATCCCGCAGTCGCCGATCTGCCCGCCCGATTCCGCGTAAAAACACGTCTCGGCCAATACCAATGCGACCTCTCCGCCCGCCTCGGTCAGTGTTCCCTCTTCTACGAAACCGTCCGGCGTAATCCAGCCGAGCACTTTTGTAATCACGCTGTCCGTCGCGTACTTGGGGCTGTCATCGGTCTGCGGCAGTGCCTGCGCCGCAACATTCATCGTCGTCGTCTTCTGCGCCGCACGCGCCCGGGCCCGCTGCTGCTCCATGAGCTGCTCAAAACCGCCCTGGTCCACCGAAAGCCCGCGCTCTCTTGCCATAAGCTGCGTCAAATCCAGCGGAAAACCAAACGTATCATACAACTGGAAGGCATCCTGCCCCGCAATCGTCTTCTCGCCGGACTTCTCTGCCCGGTCCGCCGCCGTCGCGAAAATCTCCAGACCACGGTCCAGCGTGCGGTTAAAGCTCTTCTCTTCGCTCTCGATCACCGTTGTGACAAACTCCGCGCGGTTGCCGATCTCCGGAAATGCCCCGCCCATCGTATCGACCAGCACATCAACGAGCTTATACAAAAACGGCTCATGCATATCCAGCACGCGCCCGAACCGAGACGCACGCCGCAAAATCCGCCGCATCACGTACCCGCGCCCCTCGTTCGACAGCGTCACGCCGTCGGTAATCGCAAACGTCAAGGCACGGATATGATCCGCGATCACGCGAAACGCGATATCATGCCGGTCCTCAAGGTCGCCCTTGTAGGTATAGCCCGTCAGCTCGGCGATCTTATCGATCACCGGCGAAAATACATCCGTATCGTAATTGGACGTCTTGCCCTGCAGAAAACGAACGATCCGCTCAAAGCCCATCCCCGTATCCACGTGCCGTGCCGGCAGCGGCGAAAGCCCGTCCGCCGCACGGTTGTACTGGATAAACACCAGGTTCCACACCTCGATCACCTGCGGATGGTCCATGTTCACCAGCTCAGCGCCGGGCTGCTTTGCGATCTCCGCGTCCGTCCGCCCGTCGTAATGCAGCTCCGAACACGGCCCGCAAGGCCCCGTATCGCCCATCTCCCAGAAATTATCCTTCGCGTTGCCCGGCAAAATCCGGTCATCCGGCAAAAAACGCTGCCACAGTTTCTTCGCCTCCAGGTCCGGTTCGAGTCCGTGTTTCTCGTCGCCCTCAAAGTACGTCGCGTAAAATTTCTCCGCGTCCAGCCCCCACACCTCCGTCAAAAGCTGCCAGGCCCACTCAATCGCCTCCGCCTTGAAGTAATCGCCGAACGACCAGTTGCCCAGCATCTCAAAAAACGTATGGTGATACGTATCACGCCCCACTTCTTCGAGGTCGTTGTGCTTGCCGCCGGCGCGGATGCACTTTTGCGTATTGGCCGCCCGCGGGTGATCCGGCTTTCGCAGCCCGAGGAAAATATCCTTAAACTGGTTCATCCCCGCGTTGGTAAAGAGCAGCGAATCATCGCCGATCGGCAATACCGGGGCGCTGGGAACAAAACGGTGGTCATGCTCTTTGAAAAAATCAATAAACTGCTGTCGTACCTGATTGCCTGTAATCACGTTACTCTTCCTGTTCTTCTGTGGTTTCCCCCTTAGCAAGCCCATGATGCACCAGCAGCTTGTTGCGGATCTCATCACAAAGCTCGGGGTCTTCAACGAGGGTCACTTTCGCGTTTTCCCTTCCCTGGCCAAGGCGTAACTCTCCATAATTGAGCCATGCTCCGCTCTTTTGTACAATATCCGCCTCAACCGCAAGATCGATCAGGTCACCGATATAGCTGATCCCGCTGTCGAACATAATATCAAATTCTGCGGTCTTAAACGGCGGGGCCACCTTGTTCTTGACGACCCGTGCCCGCACGCGGTTACCTATCGCACTGCCGCCGCTGTCCTTGAGCGTCTGAATCCGCCGGACATCGATACGTACACTCGAATAAAACTTCAGCGCGTTTCCGC
>CAYVUI010000103.1:0-9013 GCA_964454745.1 uncultured Pirellulales bacterium
ATTCGAACCACCGACCCTGGGCTTATGAATCCCATGCTCTAACCAACTGAGCTACACCGCCATTTTGGCTAAACAGGTAATATTGCATTTTTTAGAAATGAAATCAAGCAAAAATTTCGCCTAAACCGCAGAATTTCCGCGATTTACCCCCCTTTCGCCTGCCTGTCCTGCTGCCAATCCGCTGGGATTATTCCCCGCTGGGCTGCATATTCAAAAGCGTCAGAATATGAGAGATAATCTGCTTGCGGCCGATCACACCAACCAGTTTGCCTTCGTCCGTAACCGGAGCCGTGCGGTAATGATTTTCCGTCAGGGCAATACTCGCCTCGATCAAGCTGGCCTCCTGTGTAAAACTCAGGACATCCTTGGTATAGAACGACTCAATCGTCCCGCTCGAATCCCCGGAATTATTCAGGAAGAACAAGACATCCCGTTCCGAGAATATCCCTTTAAGCTTATTCTGGGCGTCCACCACCGGAATCGCCGAATGCGGATTCTCTGTCAGCAACTGCATCGCATCCGTCACGGGCGTATCAATCCGGACAAACAAGGGCTCTTTTACCATATAATGTTTCACGTGTAACAATCCAAGACCTGCGATCTCCTCAAGCAGCTTGTCGCCCATGTTCGCCTTGACGACATATGCTTCGCATCCCTGGCGGAATGCCTGCATCACATGCTTGGCCCCGCCCTGCGAGGTTGTCATAATCACCTTCACACCATCAAGACCTTCGATTCCCTGGTCGGTCTCGAACTGACGGATCGCATCCAGCGCCTGGTGGCCGTCAAGCTCGGGCATATTGATATCCATTGTAATCAGCGAGAACGGCTGGCCGGATTCGACCGATAGTTTATACCGCTCCAAACCCTCGGCACCATTGGTAGCCTGGGTAACCTGGAAAAAGTTGCGAAGCAACATATTGATTCGCTTGCGGCACACTACAGCGTCATCGACCACCAGTGCCTTTAAAATCTCCTGCTGCTGTACGCCCGGCAGCACACTTGGTGCGGGCTTGGGCTCGGTTGCCTGCTCGGTTTCTTCTTCGCTGTCCCCGTTTTCAATGTATTCGATTGCTTCATTCATCCAGTCCTTGGCTTTGAGGACCAGGTCCGCGGCCTGGTTTACATTATCCGCAAATTCCTCAAACGCAGACTCCACTTCATGGCAGAGGTCATGGATATCCATCATACCAACCATGCCGGACTCGCCCTTAATGCAGTGCAAAATCCGCTTGATATTTGCCGAATTGGAATCCACGTCAGTTCCGGCTTCAAGCTGCATGGCTGATGCTTCCAGCTCCGGCAGCAATGAAGTCGCTGAATCGACGTAATCCTGCCAGATATCCTGTATTAACTGGTCCGTTTTGATGCTTTTCGGATCAGGAAGATTGCCGTTTTCACGTAAGCCGGAAAATGCGTTATTGCCCATAATGCCCTCTTTTTTATCTTTTTTTTCGTTTGCAATCACTCCGAAATTACAGAGCGTACCTTGCCACCATGAGTAATCGGCTAAGTTATATAGCAATTTGAGATAAAAAATAGGGGAAATGAAAAACAGGCAAAAAAGTAAAAGGGGTACATAAATACCCCTTTTTTATATAATAATCTGTATATACATTACTTTGGCGCGGAATCTACCCGGCCGTGCATTTTGCGGAATTTCTCTGTCTTGCAGCACCATTTATTGGTATTGGGCCGATTGCGATGTATCGGCAGATACCGATCGTGCTTCTTTTTCTTGCCGAAACCCAGCCACTTCCACAAAAATTTCATCTTTGCAGCTCCTGATATGAGTTCCATTTAAAACTCCATTAGAACCACAAGTGATTTATTGTCAAGAGAATTTATCGGACGACCGCCTGGCCGGAATCGACCACGAGGGTCTGCGCGGTAACTCTCCGGGCCTGATCGGACGAGAGAAATACTACCGCGTCGGCGATATCCTGCCCCTTGATCTCGAGCTTGAGCATCGTCTTATTGACATAATACGGAATCACCTCTTCGGGCTTGATGCCGTATTTTTTGGCACAGGTTCGGATATACTGGGGATTCCATATCTTCGAGCCCTCAAATACATTGCCCGGGCACACGGAATTGACACGGATATTATGCGGCCCCAGTTCCATCGCCCATCCGCGACTCAGGTGCAGTTCCCCGGCCTTGGTCGCATTGTAGGCACCGTTGTTCTTGCTGGCGTCGATACCGGACTTCGAGCTGATATTGACAATCGCACCGCCCATGCCCTGCTCGATCATCCACTGCGAGGCATATTTTGCCATCAACATATATCCCGTCAGGTTCACCTGCAATGCAAGGCTCCATTTATCTACCGGGGTATCAGTCAACGGGTACGCCGGTGCAACACCTGCGGCATTGACGAGGATATCCAGTCCGCCCCAGCGTTCAAGAATCGCCTCAAAACCTTCGGCCACGGATTTTTCGTCGATCACGTTTGCAGCAAGCACCATCGCCCCGGCCCCGGGCATCTCGGCCTGGATCATCTCGCGTGTCTGCTCGGCAGCGTCTTTGTCAATATCGGCAATCGCCACCTGCGCACCGGCCCGTGCCATCCCTACTGCGATACTGCGTCCCAGCCCCGAACCGGCTCCGGTTACCACGGCGATTCGGCAAGTCAACGGTCCTTCGGCGGAACCGGCCACCAGCGACTTACGGAAGGTTTCAGCTTCCCAATTGTTGATGAAATCCCGCTGGCGTTTGCTCAGCGCCCATACGCCGCCCATTTTCCATGCGTTCGTGCGGATAAAGAACGAGCTTTCCACGACATCCTTGATGACCGACGCGGTCTTTTCATTCGCAATCACAAAAAGGCCGACTTTGGCCACAAGGAACGTCACCGAGGCCTTCTGACCGCTTACAATCTGCTTGGTGAGCATCGAGGCGATCTTATCCGCATCAATTTTGTCAACATACATCGCCGGTCCGTGGGCGTATACCAACTCATCGGGAGTCAGCGCACCTGCAGAGAGCATTTTTTTCGCGTTTCGATTCGCGAGAAAGGCATTGATCATCGGGCTCTGGAAGAACGAAACATTGTTGTACTGCCCTGTCGCCTTAAAATGAGCCTTTCGCAGTGCAAGCTTAATTTCAGTCACCTGTTGGGCATCCACCTTCGGAGCTTTTTTCTTATCGAGAACCGTCAATCGCTTATTGCACAGGCGAATGACACGTTTTACGATCCGAACCGCCTTTTCCGGCGTCGAGGCCGTAACAAACAAGCCGTGCTTATCGAGGAACAGAATCGACGGAATCTTTCCGTATTCTTTTTTATACTGCCCAACGAGCTGCTGAATCTTCTTTGCCAGCATCAGGCCGGGATC
This sequence comes from uncultured Pirellulales bacterium, assembly GCA_964454745.1. Lineage (GTDB taxonomy): Bacteria > Planctomycetota > Phycisphaerae > Sedimentisphaerales > Anaerohalosphaeraceae > CAYVUI01. The sequence continues at coordinate 3,339 of CAYVUI010000103.1, forward strand.
TACATACGGCACCCAGAGTGGGGGGTATTTTTCATCGGCGAAGACCTTTTCAAGCTGCTTGCGGCCGTCTTTGGCATTGACATACGCACCCACGGCAATCGGATGCAGGTGAATCACGAAGCGGTCGAGCATGGCATGAAGATGCGCCTCCACGGAAGGCCGTGCGTTTTGCTGCCCCTGATCGCAGCAGAGGCTCAGGAGGTCAGACACCCTGGCTTCCCGCGACTGCGGCTCCATCTTGACCAGTGCCGGGTCCGCAACGATCTCGAGAACCCGCGCGATCTCCATCCGCCGCCAGCCTTTTTTCTCATCCATGTCCTTGAGCGCGGTGCCCGAGGCCTTGATGTACATATACTTTCCGTCGGGCGTCTTGGCGCTGGTGTTCCCGCCGCCGCCCTGCACGAGGGCCGTATCTTTTCCGGTCTGGTTCGAGATTCGGATCAAGTCCGTCAGTGTCTGATTCATGATTACAAAAACTCCTGATTATTTTACGGTTTCCAGTAATGTCTCTTCAGCGGCTTTGCACCAGAAGCCCTCATTTAATTTCGCGGCCACCTGCGGGTACAATTCCTGGAGCTTATCAAGCGGGGTGAGCCCAAGGGTCTTGCAGGCGGGATACACAAGAATTTTGCCTGGAATTGCACGCGCCTCGACGGCCCGGATTCCTTCCACGGCACCGGACAGGCCTGTAACCGCCGCCACGGACAGGTCCGTATTGAGCGTTTGGGCCTCTACCTTCCGGAGTACCGCAAGCATATCCTCGAGCGTCGAACCACTGGTCCCGATCATATAGAGCTTTTTCGAGATGTGCATATCCAAATCAAGCTCACCATACTTATCGGCCGGGATGCCGGCAAAGATATTGATGATTCCGCCCGGTGCAGCCTGCTCGATGGCCTGTTGAACCAGCATCGGAACCGGGGCCATCAGCACGGAATAGCCGAACTTAACATCCGGGGCTTCCTTCTTTGAGTTGTATGTCAGGAAACCAAGGTTCCTGTCTTTGGCCACCGGCTTGGCCACCCGCATCAGCATCGCAAGACGGTCGTCATCCAGGTCACCGGCAAATACCGTCACATCCTCGACGCCCTGACACAGGTCACGAATCACATGCATCACGCCCATTGGGCCGCCGGCACCAACAACGTTAATGTTGTCGCCCTTGCGAATCTCACCGGTTGCGGGGATCACCTTCATCGCCTCGGCCGGGTCTGCCGACTCCGTCCCGATGATGCGAATCGGTCCGTAGTGAACACGACCAACCGGCGTCTGAATCTTTCGTCCCAGTTTTTTTGCACCCAGCACGATATTGATCAGCCCGTTGGCCGTCACTTTTGCGAACAGCTTTTCGAGCAGGTCGGCATTTGCACCGTAGTAGATTACGTCATCAAAGGCCTGATCCTGTGCCTTGTCAATACTGTCAATGCATTCAAATTCCACGCCTGAATCATGAGCAAAATCACACGCCCCGAGGCAGGTAATCTTCGCGGGTTTGCCGCAGGATTCGAGAAATGCGTTAAACACGGCCTTGTCCTGCGAGATTTCCGAGACCACCAGCATCCGTGAATCCGCATTGATCTTCCGGCGTTCATGCACGACATAGGCATCTTCCACGCACGCCCAGGGTTCGCAGAGTGCAATCGAGGAACAGGACAGCTCGTCATCGCCGGTCACCTCGATCAGCATTGACTTTCCTTCCGGGGAGACAAAAATCCTCTGGTCTAACAGGTTGTACTCCTGCAAAGCCCCTTCAAAATTGTAGCCAAAAGCGCCGTTGGAGTTTTCGGTCTTGATCCAGCGCCAGTCCGTCTGGACCAGGTAACGTTTTCCGGGCTTGATATCCTTTACATTCTCGCCAACCTCGATGACCTTGACTACCGTTTCATGACCCGGAACGGTAGGCTTATCGCCCGGAACATACGAGGGGATTTCATCGAGAATCGCGGCATCAATGCCGGAAACGACCGGCCCTTTCCGAGCATGATCCGAAAACTGTTTCAGCAGCTTGAGGTCCGAAAAGCACAGGCCGACGGTTTCCACCTTGCAGAGAATCTGCTCAGGACCGGGCGAGAAAACGGCTTTGTCCTCGGTCATCGTAAGTTTATCAGGGCCGACGAGTTGTACCGCGGTTTGTTTGTCAGGAAACTGGTTCATAATCTTGTTCCTTTACGGAATAATTTTTATATTCGGTTACATGTTTTCAATATGGGCCTGGACCTGCCCAGGCGATTGATTCGCATCGAGACCGGCAAGCTTCGATACGTTTGCAGCTGAAATCTTTTCACCCAACTGCGCAAAGTACGTATTCTTCTCGGCCCTCGATTTGAAATGCCCGTTTGCCCAGTCACTGAGGTAGCCCATGCCGGCATGCCGCTGGAGCATTGCATGGGCGTAGGTCATCAGCGATCCCTTGTAGAAGTCATCGAGCAGGGGCTTGAGTTCGCCTGAGGCAAAGTTGTCCACGAATTTCAGCCCCGGTGAGTTCATCTCCGTTCCGACATGAATCGGCAGGTCGAGCTTTTTCGCCAGGTCCACGACATGATAGAGGTTCTTGCACTTGGCATCATCGAGGCCCTTGCCGGGTGTAAAGTTGCGGTCCGGGATAATATTAATTGCCGCAACGCCGGTACTCATACCGATTTCGAGCAGTTTCTCGATCTCCTGCTCACCATCCGACATGCCGTTTAGCCAGGTATGACAGGGAATCCCGCCGGCCTGAATAACGAACCGGTTCATCTCCTCCATCGTTGGGAACGAACCGGAATCGGGCACTACGTAACCCACGCCGCCTTTTTTCATGGTTTTCTTGCGGATCAGCCCCTCGATACCGCTGCCCTCGGGCAAATCGACCGATTCGGCATCGGGGCCGAGTTTTTCAATCCAGAACGACCGAAGCTCCGCTTCTTCCGGGAACAAACTCGCCGCTTTGCGTGCGTAAGCAAGGCACATGTGCCGCTCGGTCGGACTGCCGGCCGGGGTCAGCGCGACGAGGTCTTTTTCATAATCAATTGATGCCGGGACCAGGAACGGATTGACCCGGTCCATGAGCGACTGGTTTCGCTGCTGGGCGGTTTGTTTGAGTTTGGTTAGGAACGCCTGGCCTTCATTTCCGGGATCGGCCTTTGGCATACCGATTCCCATGTGATACGCGATGCCCGGCTCGCCGGGAGAGGAAATCTCCTTGTCTGCGAATTCCGGGACAAAAACACGGGTTTCGATTCCCGCGGAGGCTTTTAGATTGAGAATTTCGGCCGCTTCGTAAAATTCCTCGACGGCATCGAGTACATCAAAGTCACATACGGCGGCAAGACCAAGGCCTTCTTTTTTTGCCAGCCAGGCGACCTTGCTGGGCGAATAGCCGTATGCGTTATACGAAAAGAAGGTATGGAAATGCATATTGTGTTCTTTGCCGGCCTTCGGCAGAGAAATCTCCCCAGCCTGCACCTTTGCAGCCAGTTCTTTGAGGGCCCAGCTCCTTTGGGAAGGGTCAAAGCTGTCAAGCTGGGCTTCATAATTTTCGACGGTATCGGTCATCACGGCTCCTTATTTTTGTTTTCTTTTATCCTATTTATAACGTCGGATCGCACAACCCGCAATTGTGGATGGATTATTTTGCGATATGTTTTTTGAATTCTTCGTAGCGGGCGGCCCACTTGTCGGTGCCCTCAGGTTTGTAGCGGTTCAGATCGAACGATTTGGCGATGATATCGCGGGCCTTCTGGAGGCTGTCGATCTTTCCGGTCGCCATGGCCTGGAGGCTGATATTGCCCAGTGCCGTCGCTTCGACCGGCCCGGCAACGACCTCGATCCCAAGGGCATCGGCGGTAAACTGGTTGAGCAGCGTATTCTTGGAGCCGCCGCCGACGATATGCAAAACCTCGACTTTTCGGCCCAGGCAGTCCTCGACCTGCTCAATGGTAAAGCGATAGTACATCGCCAGCGATTCAAGGGTCAGCCGGATCAGCTCGCCCTGGCCGAAATCGCCCTTCTGGCCGGTTTTTTCAAGGTATTCGAAGATTCGTTCGGGCATGTTGCCGGGGGCGAAAAAGTGCAGATCGTTGGGGTTAATCATCCCGGCAAACGGTTTGGCGTCACGGGCCATCTGCGTGATCTGGTCGTAAGAATAGTCCTGCCCCTTCGACTGCCAGTCCCTGCGGCACTCCTGGACGATCCACAGGCCCATAATGTTCTTGAGCAGGCGGATCGTATCGTTAACCCCGCCCTCATTGGTAAATTCATATTCGTAGGTCTTGTCATTGATGATCGCTGAGGGCACTTCCGCCCCGAGCAGCGACCACGTACCACTGGACAGGTACGCCCAGTTTTCGCCCGAGGCCGGCACGGCGGCAATCGCACTGGCCGTATCGTGAGAGCCGACCGCGATGACCGGGATCGGATCACAACCGAGCTTTTGTGCGATTGAATCCGAAAGCTTCGCCGCTACGGTTCCGGGCATGACGACCGGGGGCATCCAGTCCGGATTCAGGCCGAACGTGTCGAAAAGCTCCTGGCACCACTTCTTTTGAGCCATATCCATAAGCTGCGAGGTGCTGCCCAGTGTATACTCGACAAAGGGCGTATCGCTCAGGTGATACGCCACCAGGTCCGCCATCATAATGACATGCTTTGTCTTTTCCAGAAGCTGGGGCTCCTGCTGCTGATAAGCCAAAAGCTGGTATATACTGTTAAACTGCATAAACTGAAGGCCCGTCTTTTGATACACCTCCCGGCGGGGCATTTTAGAAAATGCGAAATCCATCATCTCGTCCGTGCGGGAGTCGCGGTAATGGTACGGATCGGCCAGAAGACTGCCGTCGGCCCCGATCAGGCCGAAATCCACGCCCCAGGAATCCACGGCGATGCCAAGGATCGGGCCGTCGGTCTTTTCGATTCCGATTTTGAGGCCTTCGAGAATATTAGAAAAAAGAGCGTTAAAGTCCCATTTCAGCGAGCCGCCCTGCTGGGCCGGCCCGTTGGAAAAGCGATGCATCTGCTCGTACGAGATCGAATCTTCCGTAACGGTTCCGCGGATTACCCGCCCACTTTCGGCTCCGAGGTCGACTGCCAGATAATAATGATTTTGGGTCATATCCATTTCCTTTCGATCTATATTTGCGTACATTAGCTGTCAAAATTAAGAACCTTTTATTATAAAAGCCTGTAGGGCAGTGTCAAGTTTCAAGAGAATTTGAGGCCTGATTCATTTTTGTCAAAAAGTACGAATCGAACCCAAATGAACATGCCGTCCTGCACGAATCCTGTATTTTTTCTTTGAATGTCGATTGGATATGTGTACAGTAAAATGGAAAGAAGACAGGATGTTTTAACGAAAGTAGAAAATGAGAAAAAGAATTATCAATGTCGCCAACCGTCTTCCGGTTACGATCGGCAAGACGATCAAAAAATCGTCCGGGGGGCTGGTTTCCGCCCTCGAAGGTGTCAAGGACCGGTTTGATTTCCACTGGGTCGGCTGGCCGGGCACGACGATCAACAATCCTGACCAGGCCCGTAAGGTCGAAACCATTCTCGAAAAGGACTACCAGAGCACCCCAGTGTTCCTGACTCGCCAGGAAGTGTCGGACTACTATTACGGATTTTCAAACTCCAGTTTGTGGCCCCTGCTCCATTATATGTCGCAATATGTACGCCACAACAAGGAATGGTGGCAGGAATAC
>CAYVUI010000103.1:9023-10879 GCA_964454745.1 uncultured Pirellulales bacterium
CCAGCGGTTCGCAGAATTTACGCTGGCCCACGCCCAGCCTGGCGACCTGATCTGGGTCCATGATTACCAGTTAATGCTCGTGCCCGAGATGCTCCGCAAAAAGGGGCGCGACCTGCGGATCGGATTCTTTTTGCACACGCCGTTTCCGTCGTATGAGATTTTCCGCTGTCATCCGCATCGAAGCGAACTGCTCCAGGGGCTGCTTGGAGCCGACCTGATTGGTTTTCATACTTACGGCTATATGCGTCACTTCAAGAGCTCAGTCATCCGGCTGCTGGGTATCGATACCGACATGGACAAGATCACGGTCGAAAACCGTGACTGCTATATGGGAGTTTTTCCGATCGGGATTAACTCCAAAGCCTTTCTTGAAGAGCAGAAAACCGAGCATTTTGCGAAGAAGAAACAGGAGCTTGCCTCAATCTACAAGAACAAGAAGATCGTCCTCGGCGTTGAGCGGGTAGACTACTCCAAGGGCATCCCCCGCCGGCTGGAGGCCATAGACCGTTTTCTCGAGCGCTGGCCGGACAAGAACAGCATCGTCTTTATTTTTATCGGTGTGCCCAGCCGCGGTGAGGTTGAGGAATACCAGATGCTCGTTGAGAAAATCGAGGGCATGGTCGGCAAGATCAACGGCAAGCATGCCACCGTCGAAAATGTCCCGATTCATTTTATCCACAAATCCGTGGACTTTACCGAACTGTGCGCCCTGTACTCGCTGGCGGATGTCGCAATGGTTACGCCGCTGATTGACGGTATGAACCTGGTCGCCAAGGAATATGTCGCTTGCAAAAAGGACGCCAAGGGCGTACTGATGCTCAGTGAATTTGCCGGCGCTGCCGAAGAACTCTACAAGGCCATCACCGTCAATCCCTACGATGTCGACCAGATGGCCGACCGTCTTGAACAGGCGTTGACCGTACCCGAAGCGGAAAAGATTGACCGCATGCAGGGCATCCACGAACGTGTCATGGAATACGACGCGGAGTACTGGGCCAAAACCTTTGTTACGGAACTGGAAAAAGTACCCTCCACAAAACCATTACGCATCGAAGATGAATACTCTATCACTGAAACCTATCCGCGGTTTCAGTCCGCTAAAAAAATGGCCTTCTTCCTGGATTATGATGGATCGCTTCGCGAATTCGCCAATGATCCCAACGAAACCAGCCCGACCGAATCGATCATCGACCTGGTTCGTCGCATCGAAAGTGTTGACCACCTCGACGCCTTTGTCGTCAGCGGACGGAGCATGGAAATCCTCAAGCAGTGGCTCGGTTCGTATCAACTGGGCCTGATCTCGGAACACGGCTACCGCTACAAACCCGCATCGAGTGATTCCATTCGCCTGCTGCACGACCGGGCCGACCTGAGCTGGAAACTTAAGGTCCGCGAAGTGCTGGAACATTTCGCCCGCAGCACGCCCGGAAGCCACGTCGAAGAAAAGATTTCTGCTGTCGTATGGCACTACCGCCGCAGCGACCCGGAATTCGGGCTCTTCAAGGCCCAGCAGCTTATTTCGAGCCTCTATGAAATGCTCGCCAACCTGCCGGTAGAAGTACACCACGGAAAGAAAATCGTGGAAGTCACCTCCATGCAGGTCTCCAAGGGGGCCGCAATGGAGTATTTCCTCTCGCAGGAGGATTACGATCTCGTCCTCTGCGCCGGCGATGACCAGACCGATGAGAGCATGTTTGCCCTCACCGATGAGCGAATCGTCAGCATCAAAATCGGCGAAGGGGACACCCAGGCGCGATATCGGGCTAAAGACCCAGCGGATTTTAGACGATTAATGAATGATATTCTCGATCAAGTGCAATAATTCGCTGGAGATATTGATGAACAACCTGGATTAC
>CAYVUI010000103.1:10889-11836 GCA_964454745.1 uncultured Pirellulales bacterium
TTCGGATATCCGGATCTGCCGGCAGATGAACCTGGATTACGGCGTCATCGGCAACTGTAGAAGTGCAGCCTTAATTGACCCCAAGGGAAGCATAGACTGGTGCTGTTTGCCCAATTTTGACTCCGCATCGGTGTTTGCGTCCATCCTGGACACGGAACAAGGCGGCAGTTTTCAGATCAAACCTGTCGGCAGCTACAAGTCCGAGCAGCAGTATGTCGCGAAAACCAACATCCTGTGTACCCGATTCAGCAACGGCGGGGATATCTTCGAAATTGTAGATTTTATGCCGCGTTATAAGACCGAAAAGGGAAATTATCACAATCCCGCCGATGTTATCCGCTACCTCCGCCATGTCCGCGGTAATCCGAGAATCCGTGTCCACTATCGGCCCCGGCCCGGCTACGCCCAGGCCGAGACCAAAGAGGAAATGACGACCGATTTTCTCAAGCACTGCACCAGCAACGGGCGCTATGAATCCGTCTATTTGTACAGTGATCTTCCCCTTGAAAAGATCGCCAAATCCAAGCCCATCGAGCTTACCGAGGATCATTTCCTCCTGCTTAGCTACAACCAGAAACTCGCCCCGCTCGACATTGACACTATCCGCCTTGAGTTCGAGCGTACCAAGGTCTACTGGATGGGCTGGATAGCCAAGAATGTCAAGCTGTCGATGTACAATGATGTCGTCGAACGCAGTTCCCTGGTGCTCAAACTGCTTACCTACCAGAAAACCGGTGCGATCCTCGCGGCCGTGACTACCAGCCTGCCGGAAACCATCGGCGAGGTCCGCAACTGGGACTACCGCTACTGCTGGCTGCGTGACGCGTCCATGACGGTTAATACGATTGCCAAGCTGGGCCATTACAACACCGTCGAACGGTTCCTCCAGTTCATTCTCGATATCGTTCCCTACAAGGACGAAAAAATCCAGATCATGTACGGCATCC
>CAYVUI010000103.1:11846-16662 GCA_964454745.1 uncultured Pirellulales bacterium
CCAGAAAAAACTGACCGAAAAAATCCTGCCCTGGCTAAGCGGGTACGAAAATTCCAAACCCGTTCGTATCGGTAATGCCGCCTATACCCAAAAACAAAACGACATCTACGGCGTTTTACTCGACGTCATCCACCAGAGCCTCTCGCTGTTTCCCAACACACTCGACAACAAGGAAGACCTCTGGACCGTCGTACGTACACTTGCCCGCCATGTTCGCAAAAACTGGCACAAACCCGACCGCGGCATCTGGGAATTCCGCAGTGAGAAAAAGCACTTTACCTTCTCGAAGATTCTCTGCTGGGTCGCGATGGACCGCGCGGTGAAAATCGCCAACCTGTTCGGCAAAAAAAGCGAAGCCCTCGACTGGGGTATGCTGCGCGACCGCATCAAGATGGACATCCTCGAAAAGGGAATCAATAAATACCGGGCACTGACACAGGCCTACTGCACCGAGAGCTTTGACGCAGCCAACCTGCTCGCTGAACATTACGGCTTTATCGATGCCAAAGACCCGATCTACATCCATACCGTCGAGCAGATCCACGAAAATCTCTGCGAGGATGGACTCATGTACCGCTACAAAAATCCCGACGATTTCGGTATTCCTAAATCGTCCTTTACCGTCTGTACCTTCTGGCTGATCAAAAGCCTCTACAACATCGGAAAGAAAAGACTCGCACGCGACCTATTTAACCAGGTGCTCTCTTACAGCAACTCCCTGGGCCTGTTCAGCGAAGACATCGAATTCGATTCCAAGCGCCTTGTCGGTAATTTCCCCCAGGGCTACAGCCACCTGGCCCTGATCGACACCGCAATGACCCTCTGCGGTGATGGATTTGAATGTGAACAGATCGATCCCTTTGAAAAGTAACCCCAATCGGCGATACATCCTGTTTTTTTCGGCCTGAGGCCTTTCTTTACGGCTTTTAAAGTTTTTCTTGCAATTCGCCGAGTCAATGGATATGGTATATAAAGTATCATGTTCGCAAATCGTTCAAATGGGAATTCTATTCATGGGGTGAACTATGCTGCGACTGGAAGACTTTCGACACATCGTACCGGACAGCACACTGGGAGAAATTTACAAACGAGCCCGGAAACTCTACGGCAAACACATCGTTCACGTGAATTCGACCTACCAGGGAGGCGGTGTTGCCGAAATCCTCTATTCACTTGTTGCATTGATGAACGATGTCGGCATTGATGCCGGTTGGCGTATCCTGCACGGAAGCAGCGATTTCTTCGAGATCACCAAGCAGTTCCACAACGCCATGCAGGGGGCGGACATCAATCTTACCGAGAAAGTCAAGGAAACCTATAAAGACGTAAACCTCAACTTTTCACGGTTCACTCACTTCCACCACGACTGTGTCATCGTCCATGACCCCCAGCCGCTGGCCCTGATCCGTTTTTACCGTAAACGTCAGCCGTGGATCTGGAGATGTCACATCGACCTGACTGATCCCAATACCGACTTGTGGGATTTCCTCAAGGGCTTTTTGCTCAAGTATGACCAAATGGTCGTATCCAGCAAGTCTTATATCAAAGAGGATCTGCCCGTCGACCAGCGGATCATGATGCCCGCGATCAATCCCCTGACACCCAAAAACAGGGATCTCGATGAAAAAACCGGCCTGGACATCATGAAGAAAAACGGTATCCCCCTGGATAAGCCCATTATCACCCAGGTCTCCCGCCTGGATCCGTGGAAAGATCCCGAAGGCGTCGTAGAGGTCTTCGAACGGGTCAAACAAAAAGTCGATTGCCGCCTGGTCTTCTGCTACAACACCGCCCACGATGACCCGCAGGGCATTGAGATGCTCGAGAAGGTAATGAACCGCGCCCGAAAGCTCATCGACTCCGGCGATATCATCCTGGTCTTTGGGAACAACCAAACCCTCGTAAACGCCGTCCAGCGGTTCAGCGATGTCGTCATCCAGAAATCGATCCGGGAAGGCTTTTGCCTCTGTGTCAGTGAAGCGCTCTGGAAAGCCACCCCTGTCGTAGCCTCCAATATCGGAGGTATCCCCCTGCAGATCGACGACGGCAAAAACGGATTTTTACTCGATCCGCTGGACTACGACGGCTTTGCGGATCGAATCACACACCTCCTGACGGACAAAAAAGCCGCGGAGGAAATGGGAAAACTGGCAAAAGAAAAGGCCCGAGACGAGTTTTTGATCACACGGCTGCTTAGCGACTACCTTGATATGTTAAGCTCGGTTCTTGACGGCTGATCGGGCAATATCAAAACGCTGCCGCAAGCTTTCTGGCCTGCTCAATGGCATCCTGCCGGGCGGTTTTGGCCCCTTCGGGTCCCTCAGCCAAGGTTGGCTGCGCAATGACTGAATGGATCGTTTCAAAGCCGATAAATCCAAGCGCCAACTCAAGATAGCGTTTCTGGAAGTCTACCTGCCCCTCGGCTTCTTTGGAATAGTTTCCACCCCGGGCATAGGCAACAAATGCCGGCTTGCCGGTCACCAAACCTTTATAATCACCGTTGTCGGTAAACCCGAAGGTATAGGTCGGCTGGATGAGGATATCGAGATAATGCTTCAAGCGGTACGGGATGCCGAAATTCCACATCGGCACCGCGAACACATATTTATCGAACGACTTGAAATGCTCAATGATCTCTTCGACCTGCTTCCAAGCCTGTTTCTGCTCTTTCGTTGCCTCTTCACCGTGCATAATCACGTATTTAGACTGCAAAACCGGGCCGTCAAACGCCGGCATATCCTGCTCGAAGAGATTGATTTTTTCAACCGCATCGCCGGAATTTGCTTTCTGGTATTCCTCGATAAATACGTCTGCAACTGCGATGGAATGCGACCGCTCAATCCTCGGCGAAGCCTGAACATACAACATTTTAGCCATGTTAACGCCCCCTTAAAAAGCCTTCATCACTTTTTTGTATATACTACTATCCCTGACATACAAGGTTCAAGATATTTTTTATGGATATTGCACCTTTTTTATCTAATATAACCCAACAATTATCACGTTATTTAGCTTGACAAAAGGCAAAAAATAGGTATATTTATCTTTGCAAGAGGAAGATTTGCCAAAACCATCTCTTACTAAAAAGAAAGAGGCAAAATAAATGATTTCATATACCATGAATCTTTTTTTTAGATCAGCAATCTTTTTTTTACCTATATTCACTTTTTTAATACCCGCCTTTGCTGCCGAAAGACATGTTCCCGCGGATTACTCTTCAATCCCTGAAGCCATAGAAGCTGCGATAGACGGGGACCATATCATTGTTCATCCTGGCCGGTATTATTTCCCATATTTAAAAATCGAAAAAGCTGTCACAATCAGAAGCATTGACGCTTCTGATGTAGAAACAATTACCTCAACGATTCTCCATGGTGATATTCGATTTGACTTCAATATAACAGACGCAGTTTCGATTGAAGGACTCACCTTATATGGAAATATCCACTGTCCATCCGTAAGCGCTGTAATTCGCCGATGTATCATTAATGGATTTGGCCATGGCGGCGGCAACGCCGTTTCAATATATGGGAATCGTGATCAGGGAGCAGGTACTTTAATCCAGAACTGCATCATAAGTTTTAGAGGCCGCGGCGTTAATTCAGCCCAGGCAATTGGCCTCACAAATAGTAAAGTCCAAATCGTTAACTCAACAGTCGCATATTCAGAAGTCCACAATGAGTACGGACACGACCCTACAGGTGGAATATGGATTGAAAAATCAGATGTCACAATTAAAAATTCAATCATTTGGGGAAATCGGGAATCCAACAATGTACAAATTGCGATTCTAAATAACAGCGGCAGTTTTAATGACCCACTCAATTCACGAGTTGAAATTATGTACAGCAGTATTGAAGGGGGCAAAGATAATATCCTGATCTTTCCGGATTGGAATTCATCATACAATTACCGAAGAACTGGAAATCTTCCGGAGCCCAATACAATTGATCCCAACACATTAAAATGGGGCATAGGAAATATTGATACCGATCCATTATTTGTACGCATACCCAACGACGGCGGAGATGGCTGGTTTGACAACCGTTATCAAACCCCGGAAATAGACGAAAGCGCAAATAATGACTATGGAGACTATCATCTTAAAAGCACCCAGGGCCGATTCGTATGGGATGGATTTTCGTCAGCCGATTTTAATCTTGATAAAGAAGTGAATTTATTTGACTTTGCTATGTTTGTAAATGAATGGGGCCTGGAAATCAATGTGAATGATTTGGTGTTATTAATTGATGATTATTTGCAACCGCGGGTATTTGGGGCGTGGGTAGCGGACGATGTGATGAGTCCATGTATTGATGCGGGTGACCCTGTGGATATGAGCTGGCATAATGAACTCTGGCCGCATGGAAATCGCATTAATATGGGAGCTTACGGAGGTACACCAGAGGCAAGTCTGTCTACTGATATGGCTGACAACCCTGCGGATTTTTAACTTCGATGACTTTGAAAAGATTTTATTCGTAATTTTCCGCCAGGATCGCGAAATCATTGTAATCCACGCAGGTATCGGGCGTGGTAAAATTGCCCTGCTCCCAGGTCCTGCCGCACTGAATCCAGTTAAACGCAAGGATCCCAAGGTCCACAAAATTGGTAACGAGATCCCGATTGGCATCACCGGGCACATCCACCGCGGTTACCGCAGCCAGGGCATCCACGCGTCCAAATCCGGTGATGTCATCCACGCCGGGCGCCGCAATATCAACCGCAGTCACAGCCAGAAGATCATACAACTGGTCTACCGTAGGGCTTGCTGAATAAGCCCTAATTTCTATTTTACTGAGTTTCTCAGGCGGCC
>CAYVUI010000104.1:0-16537 GCA_964454745.1 uncultured Pirellulales bacterium
AGGTTTTCCACGATTTCGGCAGCAATGACATCCGGTTCCGGCAGGTTTTCCGTATCCTCCAAACTCTCGTCTCTTAGCCAGAAGATGTCCAGGCTCGCCTTGTCCCGATTGGCCAGTTCATCATAGCTGAAGGACCGGAAGCGTTCGGTTTCTTTTCGGTTGTGTCGGTTTTTGGGGTTATAGCATTTGATAAAATCCTCCATGTCGGAGAATTTGAGCGGATTGGTCTTCAGCGTAAAGTGCATATTCGTCCGCAGGTCGTAAATCCAGAGTTTCTCAGTCCACGGCGTTTCACTGGCGGGTTTGCGGTCAAAAAACAGTACGTTCGCCTTGACCCCCTGGGCATAAAAGACACCGGTCGGCAATCGCAGCAGGGTATGCACATCATATTGTTTCAGCAGCCGCTTGCGGACCGTCTCGCCTGCCCCGCCCTCGAAGAGTACGTTATCCGGCAGGACCACCGCGGCTTTGCCATTGATATCCAGCAGTGTCTTGATGTGCTGGAGGAAGTTTAGCTGCTTATTCGAGGTCGTCGCCCAGAAGTCATCCCGCTCGTAGGTAATCGATTCCTTGCTTGCCTTACCCTCGCCGTTCATGATGGTAATGCTGCTTTTCTTGCCAAACGGGGGATTGGTCAGTACCATATCAAATCGCTCGCCGGGGTCGGCAATCAGGCTGTCAGCCACGGTTACCGGGCTTTTGGCGTCGCCGGATATACCGTGCAGGAACAGGTTCATTACGCACAGCCGGGCGGCACTGTCCACGATCTCCCAGCCCCGAAAAGTCTTCTGCGTGAGGGCTTTTTTCTGCTTTTTGTCGAGTTTGAAGCGTTTCGGGTCGGACATATAATCATACGCGGCCAGGAAGAAACCGCCCGTTCCGCAGGCCGGATCGCAAATCCGCATTCCCGGCTCGGGTTTCATGACCTCCACCATGCCTTCGATCAGCGGCCGGGGTGTGAAATACTGCCCGGCGCCGCCCTTGACATCCTGGGCGTTCTTTTCCAACAGGCCCTCATAGATTTCCCCTTTTGTATCAACATCCATCCCCATCCAGGTCTCTTCATTGATCAGCTCGATCAGTCGCCTGAGCTTGGCCGGATCCTGGATTTTGTTTTGGCTCTTGCGGAAGATATCGCCGAGCATATCTTTTTCTTTCGCTAAATTCTCCAGGATATGCCGGTAATGAGTCTCGAGGTCATCGCCTTCTTTTTTGAGCAGGCTGTTCCAGTCATATTTTTTTGGAATAATCGACTTTGCGTTAAACGGCGGTTTGGTCTGTTCATCAGCCATCTTTAGAAACAGCAGATAGGTCAACTGTTCGACATAATCGCCATAGCTGACTCCATCATCACGAAGGACATTACAATAATTCCAAAGACGCTGTACAATTTGTTGTGGGTTGCCTGTCATGTTGGTCTCGTTGTTATCATATTTTATTTTTATCCGTTATGGGATTAATGTATATTTCACCTCTGGTCTGGGCAACTTTCACTTTTCTGTCAATCATTTGCTCAAAAGTAAGATGCCCTTCAAGGACCAATACAATATCCTCACCATCTACAAATATCGTTTTAAGCGCTTTACCTATCACAATACTTTTTACGACATTAGCGCTATATCCATGTATTGATATAAAAATACCTCGGCCATACATTTTACCTTCAATTTTACCAACAAACTGATACACAGCCTCATTACTCGAAGCCTTGTCTTGCCATTTGGCTTCTATTAAATAATGCTCTCCGTCATACTTAACAGCCCCATCTATCTGTTCACCATTTACCTTAAATGGATTGCTAATTCCCATATTTGAATTCTTAGCAAGCTCTAATATAATTTTCTCGAATTCATAGCCTCTCTGTTTGGTAGAGATTTTGTTTTGACATAAACCATGATAAATATCAAGTAACTGATCAATATCCAGTTTATGTTTTTGTGAAGATTTATATTTTTGTTCCCTCTGTGCTTTATTTTTGCGTATCTTTGCGTCTCTGATTTCTTGAAGTTGCCGTAGTCGTGTAAGGTTATTTTCTGCGGTTGTTCTATCCAGTTTTTTTAATTTTTCGAAATAAAACCTGTCAAAATGTGACCAACTCAATAAACTTTGAAGTATAGAACGAAATTGCCCTAAACCATTATCTGGTCTTTTACTAAGACTTTCGAATACTCGATCTACCATACCAGACCTTGAAAGACCGTTTTCTTTGTCTTTGTAACTTCCCAAGCTGTTCAGGTCAGAACTATTGCAATTATTATTTTGAAAAAAGTTATAAATATCATCCTTCGCCCAAAAAATGGAAAGTATACAATCCTTCATACATAATTTTATATCTGTGGGAAAACTCACTGATCCTTTAGCCCTTCTTTCGGGATTTAATTCCACATTGCTTCCAAACTTCATCAATACTAACAGACTTTAGACCCTCACTGATTCTCTTAACCGCTTTATCGGAATATCTCTGAAACTTTACTTTGCCAAAGATTATGTTCTTAAAGCATTCAGAATCTTCCTGTATTTTAAAATATCTTATTGCAGATGTAGTTTTGGGGCCTGTTAGACCTACTTGCTTGGCAACCTGATCTCTACTAAGTTTATAAAAGCCCAATTCGTTCACTTTTTTCAATGCTATCACTGTTGCTCCCGGTGTACCTTCAGGTACTATAGTAACTGGAGTCCCTTGTTTTTTTGTAATCCGCAGATCAATTGATGGGCCGTATCCTTTTGTTGAAAAATTGATTGTCGCTACACCCGGAAAGATTTTATCCCAATTATCACCATTTTTTATTTTTATAGCAATTTTTCTTAAATCTGAATCACTTGGTTGAAGTTTTTCGCCATTAACAGAACTTTCCATTATCGCTAAAGCTCTCAACTTGGCTTTTGCTTCAATTTGTCTTCTACTCCCTGGTTTCAAGAGTTTCTTCACTTCTTCAACTTCATTATTAAATAGTGTAGGTATATCTACAGGAGGAACCGTAGACAGTGGTAAAACACGGTCAGGCAAATATTCCTTAATTTCCTGATTAAATACTTGATTCATTATATCCTTAAACAATGTCAAGCCCGATTGCGTCTGTAAATAGAGATGCTGCTCAGAAATGTCCAGCATATAATGCTGTGCTGCATCCCTCAATGCATTTATGTTCTGTAAAGTCAATGCTTGGTTATGTGATAAAAACTTAATTGAACCAGTGCTAAGTCCCTTACGAACACATGCATCAAAGCCAAGGGTTTGTTTTGCCCCTTTTTCTCTAATTCTCCCACCTTTTTGCAGGATAGATGATTTCAACAAGAGTTCCATGGCATGATCTAAGAAAATCAAAACACCATTCACTCGTCCAATATTATTTGGTCTGTTGAATATTTCGATACTAAGAATTAAAGATTCAACCGATTTATCCAATAAAATTTTAGCTTCTTTCTTCATGTCCTTTTCTCTTGATTTATCCTATCGAGTAATACTTCTGCTGGTTCGTCTGTTGGGTCTTGCAGGACGAGTTTGCCTTCAAAGGCGCATTTCAGGATGCTCTGACGCAGTCGAGTTGATTGCTTTAAGGCAGTGTCCACCACTTCCTGGGCCTTGTCTGCAATTGAAAAATGGCGTTCAATTTCAGTCAATAGAGTATTTTGCTCTTCAAATGAAATAGCTGGAACAGCCATCATTGAAAGTTTAGTCCCATTCACATTTGCCTGTCCCACCTGTTGGGACACAACAGAATTTATATACTGCCTCCCATAGTAAGAATTTATATAATAAGCCAAGATATCAGGAAGAATTGATTCTGATAGCTTGATTCTGATTAAGTATGATGCAAATATTGAATCAGGATATGACTTTTTATATACAGCCGTTTTGCCTACAAGTTCAGCACTGTTTGTTCTATTAAAAAGAACATCGCCATCAAACAATCTAAACTTCTCGACATCTTCATAATCGAGAGGAAAATATTTCAGTTTGTCATAAACCAATTTTCCATCTTGAATGTTTCCCATCCTAAGAACTGGAATTCCACTTTCGTCCCCTAAAGCCTTATCAGAAGTTCCATATTGCTGTTCAACAGTAATATTTACTACTCTTGTCCAACACCACCCTTTCGGAAGATTAGGCAGATCGGAAGTGTCCAACGGTGGGAGTTTTTTTTGTTTTTTTCCTTTGGATTTCTGTTCTTTTTCTTTTGCGATTTTTGCCAGCAGTTTTGAGGCGGGTTCGGGATTGTTCTTTTTTCGCCATTGGGCGGTAAGTTTGCCCTCGAAGGCGTGTTTCAAGACCGACTGGCGGTACTGTTTGATCTGCTTTTTCAGGGCATGCAGCGTTTTCACCCCCGCATCCAGATCCGAAAACAACTGCTCGATCTTCGCCACAATCCGCTTTTGCTCGTTGAGAGGAGGGAGTTTTACAGACACAGCTTCAAATTTAGCTTTTGTAATATGTACCATTCCTGAACCATGGGTATGGCGATATAACTCGTTTATAGTATTTGACACAACATAGTAATGAAAGAGCCTGTCTATCTTGCTAATAACTTTAAATATGTGCTGATTTAAAACACCCTCTGGGCCTTTCCAAAGATAAGCACCTAATGTTGCGGACCAAGAAATAAGAAAATCACCATGACGAATAACATATCTATCATCAACTTCCCCATCGTAATAATTCGGTTCTTTTCCAGTACCCGTTAAATCTTGAATACGAATGATTGGCCTACCTTTATTACCCCATTCATGTTTTTTGAATGCTCTTCCATTCAAATATTCTCCAATGTTTCCTAAAGTTGTATCAGTCCAACCTTGTGGCAAATTGTTCTTTTCTGCCTTACTCACGCTGCCAGTACCTCATTGAGTTCTTTGAGTATTTTATCCAAATCGTCACCGAAGAGTTTATAGACTTTCATGGCTCCGCCTTTTTCCTGGAATGGGGAGAGCTGGAAGTCCTCCATTTCGATGGTCAGGCTGGTGGTGATATGGTCCTTGATCATATTGAGCCAGTCGATCTGTTCGGGGGTGAATTGCCGGCCGAGTTTTTTCTGTTCCTCGAGCCACTGGTTGAAACGCTGGTTTTCGATGTCCGAGAAGGGCTCAAGCGTGTCCCGTTCGCCGATAGCGTGACGGATGAGGGAGACCATATTGGTCAGGTGCCTGTGGGGGCCGAGGTCCCTGACCTTGTCGTGCTCGATCTGCTTGTAGGCCTGCCAGAGCAGGTCGGTTTCCAGCCCGAGCGGGGGTTTTTGTATCGCCTTGGCGAGGTCCTCGATCTGTTCGAGCGAGACCTTGCGTTGGCCGTAAGGGATATTATGGAAAATCTGCAGTGCGGTGATTTCATCCCTGTTGTCGTCGATGAACTGTTTGAAGCCGTCGATGATGTCCCGGGCCTTTTCTTTGGCCTGGGGGTCCCATCCGGCGGAGATCACTTTGTCCGGGCTGATGGTATCGATTACCTGGTCATTTCGCTGCTTGATCTCGATGAGCAGATTTCGCAAGTCGGGATTGGTGAAGGCTTCACAGGCCTTGTCGGCAAGCTGCTGCCGGGCCTTTTGCAGGTCCTGTTCGGATGGATCAGGGCAGGCGAGTTCTTTTTTAGCGAAATCGGCTTGCTTGTCAGGATCCATGGCATCGAGCAGATGATGGATCATTTCCGGCAGGGATGGGCCGCCGGAGACTTTGCCGATCTCGTCGCGGTCTTTGGAGGTCAGTTCATTATCCAGCCGGGACAGGCGGCCGGCAAGGGTGGTAATCGTATCTTCATCCCGATTGCCCAAGGCGACCGCGATCAGCAGTTTATCAAACGCGACGGTGGGCTTTCGTTCCAGCGAGCGGGAATCGGTCTTGGTCCGCTCGCAGACGCCCACGGCGTCGACAATCACAAAATGGGTCTTGTGTTTATTGTCCGGGGTTACGGCCTGGTAATCGGAGCTGTCAATCGTGCGTGTGCCGCGCCCCTTCATCTGCTCAAAATAAGTACGGCTCTTTACCGAACGCATAAAGAGCAGGCATTCGAGCGGTTTGATATCCGTGCCGGTCGAGATCATATCCACCGTGACGGCGATTCTGGGATTGTAGGAATTGCGGAACGCGGAGATCAGGTCCTCGGGCTTTTCGCCGGTGGTTCGATAGGTGATTTTCTTAGCGAAATCGTTGCCCTTGCCGAACTCCTCCCTGACGATATGGAGGATGTCCTCGGCGTGGGAATCGTCCTTGGCGAAAATGAGCGTTTTGGGTACTTCCGTCCTGCCAGGAAAGATTTCCGTAAACAGTTTTTCGCGGAAGGTTCGGATCACCGTTCGGATCTGGTCGATTGAGACAACGGATCGGTCCAGTTGGTTATTCTCGTATTGCAGGTCATCGTCCAGCTGCTCCCACTTTTTCTGGCGGGTAAGTTTGTCACGACGGTCAATGTAAGTTCCGGCATCGATCAGGGCACCGTTTTGGGTGATATCGGTTTCGATTGTATAGACCTCGTAACCGACGTTGACCCTGTCAGCAACGGCATCTTCGTGTGTGTATTCAGAAACGATGTTCTTGTTGAAGAATCCGAGCGTATCTTTGGATGGAGTGGCGGTAAGCCCGATCAGGAAGGAATCGAAATACTCGAGCACCTGCTTCCAGACATTGTAGATACTGCGATGACATTCGTCAGTAATGATGAAGTCAAAGTATTCGATCGGGATATTTGGATTATAGGCGATTTCTTTGGGCCGCGTTGAAGTCAGTACCCGGAATCCGGATTCCTCTTCCAGGGAGGCGTCAAACTCGGCATCTCCGCGGAGCATGGAATACAGACGCTGGATGGTCGTGATGCTGACCTTGCAGACCGGATCGACGACATTGCTTTGCAGGTGCTGGATATTGTACAACTCGGTAAAAAGCCGCCCGTCGTCAGGGGTGCGGTACTGCTGAAATTCCTTCAGGGCCTGCCTGCCCAGATTGCCCCTGTCCACCAGGAAAAGGATTCGCCTGGCTTTGGCATGTTTGATGAGCCGGTAGGCCGCCGTAACCGCCGCGTAGCTTTTACCGGCGCCAGTGGCCATCTGGATTAAAGAACGCGGGCGATTCATCTTGAAAGAATGTTCCAGGCCCTCTATGGCTTCAATTTGGCAAGTCCTCAGGCCCTCGGTGATAAGCGGGGGGATTTGTTTTAATCGTTGGCGAAGGGTGGTTTCCTGCTGGACCTCTTCGGCAATAGTTTCCGGTTTCAGGAATGAGAATACGGGACGGCTGCGGGCATCCGGGTCCCTGAGATTCCTGAAAAGCGTCTCGATGCCAGTGCTCTCATAGACATACGGCAGCGGATCAAAGTCATATTGCAGGATGTCCGGGAGGTTGTTGACGTATTTTTCAGACTGCCAGTCCACACCACCCAGTGTATTCCCAACAGGCTTGGCCTCAATGACACCAACGGCTTTTCGATTTACCATCAGCAGGTAATCGGCAAAACCTCGTTTAAATGGGAACTCCCTGATGGCGACACCGACTCCTGCGGCCGGGTTCAGCTGATTGAAGTCCTGAATGATCCAGCCGGACTGCATCAGTTTTTCATCTATGCGTTGTCGTGCCTCCTGTTCCGGCGTCGGCATACTACTCTGCCCTTTTTACCAAAACTCATTCCATTAAAAAAAACGCGGTTTTATTCTATCTCAAACTTTTACAAATAGCAAACCATTACCCAAATAAAAAGACATTTTATATACAGTTCTTCGATGGAATAAAAAGAGGGATTATAAAATGCGAAAAGCAATCTAATCTCAGATATGACTACAACCAACTACAACCAAATAATGCAATATCTACGATTTATGCGATATTTAGAAAATGCTAAACCCTGAAGAAATCGATACTTGCGAAATACATAATTATTTAGGAATTTTCCAGAGTCAGTCGTGCTACCGTTACACTATAGCCCAATCGAAAGTTCCAAAATACGCAAATTTCGGGAATGTGTCAAGTTTTTTCATCCAAGGTTTTTGGCGGAAAAAAGTAAACATTTATCCATTTTAGAGCGTATAATTGCATGTCTTTGCTTTCGATCATTTTTTGAGTATAATTCAGCAATCATTATATTTTTTTAAAAAATACACATTTACAGGAGTAATTGGATGGGACAGGAACTGGCTGACACACAGGGAATTGCACAACTAAAGGCGAACCTCGAGAAAGTCATCCTCGGCAAATCGAGATCCATTGACATGCTGATTATTTCTCTTTTAGCCGGGGGTTCCGTGCTTCTGGAGGATGTGCCCGGAGTGGGGAAAACAACACTGGCCAAGGCCCTGGCCCGCAGTATTGACGCGAAATTTCATCGGATCCAGTTTACACCGGACCTGCTGCCTGCCGATATCCTGGGGTCTTCCATCTATAATCCGGTCAACGGGACGTTTAACTTCCGGCAGGGGCCGATTTTCTGTAATGTTCTGCTGGCCGATGAGATTAACCGTGCGTCGCCACGAACGCAGTCGGCACTGCTCGAATCGATGAACGAAGGGCAGGCGACGATTGAGGGGAAATCGCACACCCTTGAGAAGCCGTTTATGGTATTGGCGACCCAGAATCCGATTGAATTTCATGGTACCTACCCCCTGCCGGAGGCGCAGCTCGACCGGTTTTTGACAATGCTGGACATTGGATATCCGGATCCTGCGGCAGAGATGAATATTTTGAGTTCACGGACACATACGGATCCATTGGACTCGATTGAGCCGGTGCTGACCGGGTCGGATATTGTGGAGATGCAGCGGGCGGTTTATGAGGTGCATGTCGATCCGTCGATCCAGAAGTATATCATCGATATCGTGAATCAATCGCGAAATGATGAGCGGCTGAGCCTTGGGGTGAGCCCGCGAGGAGCGATTATGCTTTCGCGAAGTTCGCAAGCGTGCGCGTATGTCGCGGGTCGTGATTTTGTTTTGCCCGATGACGTGCAGTCGCTAGCGGCTGCGGTTCTGGCCCACCGGATAATCCTGACATCGAAGAGCCGATATACAGGGATTACGAAGAAAAGCGTGATCGAAGAATACATTAAAAATACGAAGGTACCTGCCTGATGGGACTGGCGAGTAACATTGTCTCTTTTGCCCGGGATTACATTCACTTTCGGATTACCCGGCCGGGGAGGGTTTTGCTGTGGGTTTCGTTTATGGCCTTGCTGCTGGCGTCGGCAGCTCCGCACCTTTACATTTTCATGGTGCCGGCTTTTCTGCTGGTTGTGCTGTTTCTGACGGGAATTTTCTTTACCCCGAAAGTCGAGATTCAGGGACGTTTGCCGGACAAGGCGGTCGCCCAGTCGCCGCTGGAGATACCATACCAGATTACCAACCGTTCCCGATGGACCCGGTATGATTTGTCGCTTAATTTTTTCGATCTGCCCAACAGCATCGAGCAGCAGAATTCGAGTGATACGATCCCGCGGCTGGGGCCGGGTGAGACAGTGTCATTTACCATCAAGCTTTTTCCGAAGCGCCGCGGGATTTATCAATTCCGCGGGCCTCGCTGTTTTACGACGTTTCCTTTCAATATCATGCGGTTCGGTCATGTGCCTGCGATTTCAAACCGGCTGACGGTGATCCCGAATTTTCACCCGCTGGACAGCATGAGCCTGTCGGCGGCCCGGCAGTATTTCCAGGGCGGAGTTACACTGGCCAGCAAGGTGGGAGATTCCCCGGAATACATCGGCAACCGGAATTTTCGACCGGGCGATTCGCCGCGCAAAATTGATTCGCGGGCGTGGGCAAGGCTGGCGTACCCGGCGATTAAGGAATATCACGATGAGTATTTTAGCAATATCGCGATTGTACTGGATACGTGGCTGCCGGAGGTCAAACGTGTGCCGCCTGCGGGGCTGCCCGGGCTGGAAGCTGCGGTAAGTCTTACCGCAGCGATTGCGAATTACATGTCGTCGGGGGAGTATTTGATTAATCTTTTTGCGGCAGGACCGACACTGTATCGATTCCGGACGGGACGGCATATCAGCCATGTGGACAAACTGCTGGAAGTGCTGGCCGGGGTTGAACACTGCAAGACGAATCCGTTTGAAATTATCACCCCGGCGCTGAACGGTGAACTGAGCCAAATTTCACAGGTCATGTTCCTGCTGCTGGATTTTGATCCCTGCCGGGAGGCGCTGATCCAGGCGGCCATGCACCAGGGCTGCGAAACCCGAACCATTCTGATTCGGCCCAGGGATCTGCCGACGACGATTGATTACGAGCATACGCCCGGATGGATCGGACCTGTCTATCGCATGGAACCCAAACAAATCCTCGATGGAGGCGTACGGGAATTATGATGCTCTATCGGCAGAAAATTATTTCACTGGCAATGCTCGCGGCGGCATCGTTCGCGATTTTGCGTGTAGACGGCGATTTTGTGTATCCGCTTTTGATCTGCCTGATCGGAATGCTGAGTCTTTCCAAAAGAGCGAAACTTACGCTTCGGCCCGCCCAGCGTACGATCCTGGTTTTGGTTATCACTTTGCTTTTTGCCTTGAAGTACCGGTTTTTTGCCCCTTACCAGCCGATTGCGTTTACAAATCTAAGCTGGCAGGTTCCGTGGCGAAACGTGGCACAGTATTTTCTGGCGCTGATGGCGGTACAGCTTTTTATTCCGTTTCGCAACCGGCTTACGACCGCGATCCCGCTGCTTGGCATCGTATGCTTTTTCTGCGTTGCGCACATGACACAGAGGCCGCAGGATGATTACATGTATCATTTTTTGATCCTCGTGTTTTTGAGCCTGTCGATGGTGTATACCGCATCGTATCGAAAGGAGCTGACTGACGGGAATCTTCGTTGGCTGACGCCCAGGCAAATGCTTGCCGCGGTGATCGTCTTCGCAGCCCTGGGCATGGGCTGGTGGTTTTCCAAGATCGGATATGATCGCCTGCAGGATATTGATTTGAACCTGACGCGATTTTACATGACCTTAAACCGTATGGGCTCTGCCCGGCAGCGGACGACAGCACTGGGTTTTTCCGAGGCTTCGGAGCTGAACAGCATCAAGAAGCTGAATACCAATTCCACGAACCGTGTGGCGGTGCGTGTTTTTTCGGAGCGGGAGCCGGGATATCTCCGGGCGAAAGCTTTTGACTATTATGAAAATTCCCGCTGGGAATCGCGTGCGGACACGATGGACATCCTGCCAAATACCGCACCGCTGGCCGCTTTACCGAACGAACCCCGCAACCGCGTCTTTCTGCTCAGCCGAGATACACCGAAAAACGGAACGGTTCTGGATATCTGGCCGGATCCTGAGATTGAGATCGCAATTTACGCACCGCTGGAAACGGCGGCGCTGAGCCTGCCGGTCGAGCGAATTGTAATCGATCAACTGGATATCCCCGATGCCGATCAGCTTCGCGGCGGTGTGAATTATCAGTCGCTTAAAACCAATGACCGATCTTTTGAAACACCCTCGCGAGATACGCTTGAAAAAACACTGTATCTTCCGGCGGAGCTGGACGACCGGATTCGACGGCTGGCAGACCAGATATTAATTGACGCGGAGACAACTACGCAAAAAATCCAGGCGGTGGAAAGATATTTTCATTCGAATTACCAGTACAACCTCGGTATACAGGTTCCCAACGGACGTGATCCGCTAACGTATTTTTTAATGGATAAGCCGCCTGCACATTGCGAGTATTTCGCCTCCGGTGCTGCGATTTTGCTGCGTCTGGCGGATGTACCGACGCGGTATGTGACGGGATTTGTCTGCTCGGAGAAAAATACTTTTCGGGATTACTGGCTGGCGCGCAACCGTGATGCCCACGCCTGGGTGGAGGCCTGGAATGAACCGACGGGGAAATGGGAGATCGTGGAAGCTACACCGCCTTCGGGTCTTCCGATGGGGCACCAGGCGAATTCGATGTCGTATTTCTGGGACTATCTCAAGTACCTCCGACAGGAGCTGCGCGTGGCAATTTACGCCGGCGGTTTGCAGGGATTTTTTATTTACATCGGTGATAAGATCCGGCAGATTGTACTTTGGTTTTTAACGTCCCCGGTTGGGCTGCCGATCACGGTGGGGATTTTGCTGTTGATCGTTCGATCATGGATGATCGGCCATCGAAGGAAACGTACGATTTATGCGGATTTGTATTCAAAGCGGCTGGACCAACTGCGAAGAAAAGTGGATCGCCGGCTGGTGAAAGACGGGTATCAACGAAACACAGGAGAGACACTGAGCCAGTTCATCGAACGGATCGAGCAGACGGCGGGCGACTGTGCACACAGCCGGGAATATGCGCAGTGGTACGCGGATTATATACGGCTGCGATTTGGCCGCAGAAAAGAGGAACTCCAACTGGAAAGCCTTGCGCAGCAGATACCCAAAGTGCGGATACCCAAACCGCAACCGGCTGCCTCGGCCTGATGGGGCTTATTTGCGGCGGTAACAGGTCAGATCTGTGACATCTTTGTGAACCGGGACGGCGAAGGAGAGCGGCCAGGCGATGAGCCCTGTGCAGGCGACACTGATCGGGAAGTAATAGACCCAGTGCAACTCTGTGCCCCACTGGACGTATCCATTTATTGCCACAGCCAGCGGAGCCGCGACAGCCCAGGCAGTAAACGACGCTCGTCGGCTTAGGACCCCGAGAATGAACAGGGCCAGTGCCGGTCCGCCGAAAAGGCCCATCACGGAACTCCATGCCTGTACGATGCCTTCGAGCTTTTGGGCATAAAAGGCCATCGCAGTAGCAGCAATACCAAGCGAACAAATAAGGATACGAGCTGTGAACACACCATTGTGGGTAGGTTGTATTTTACCAAGAGGACGCAGGAGATCGTGTACGATGACGGTTGAAACGGAGTGGATTCCGGAGTCCATGCTGCTCATCGCAGCGGCAAAGATGGCGGTGACGATGAGGCCGGAGATGCCGGCCGGGAGCTGGTGCATGACGTAATAGACCAGTACACGGTCAGCCTTCATGGCGGTAACGGCGGGATCGGGATTTTGCGTGTACCAGGTGAACAGCCCCAGCCCGATGTAAAGCAGCAGCGAGACAAGGATGACATCGGTAAAGGAATTGAATATTACGGCCTTGCAGATGCCGCTGTATTTGCGGACGGACATGAGCCGCTGGACGGTAACCTGGTCGGCGCCGTAGTCGCTTAGGAAGATGAAGAACCAGTTGATCATCGCGGTGACGGCAGTCATTTGTGTGAGTCGGGGCATAAATGTCAATACGTCGAGACGGCCGCTGTCGTGCGCGGCGGAAAAGACCGCCGAAACGCCGCCATCGACGTTACCTGTGAGGGAAACGGCAATCCATATCGCCCCGCCGGTGAGGATGATGAATTGGACGACGTCGGTCCAGAGGACGGCACCGAGGCCGCCGAGCGCGGTATAGAGCGTGGCGAGTGTGCCCATCAGGAGGATTGAAATCCAGATGTCCAGGCCGGCAGCGGCGGAAAGGGCAAGAGCCGGGGCGAAGATGACAGTGCCCAGCCAGCCGATACGGGCCAGGATGAAAAAAAGCGATACGCAATACCTGGCTGCCGGGCCGAAACGGTGGTAAATGTATTCATAGCTGGTGGTTACGCCGAGGCGTTTGTAAAAAGGGTAGATCGTGAGGATCAGGATGGGGGCGACGATGGGCGAAACGGCGACGCCGAAGAAGATGCCGACGTTTTCCTCGAAGGCCCGGCCGGGCACGCCTATGTAGGTGACCGCGCTGGTCAGCGAGGCAAACATGCTCATTGCAACCGCCAGCCAGGGCATGTTGCCGCCTGCGAGGAAGAAATCGGAACCTTTGCCGGAACGGCGGGAAAAGTAGACACCCACCGAGACCATGAGACCAAGATAAGTAACCAGCAGCGTTGTGTTTAACGTTCCAAATGATCCCATTGATTTTCTGGCCCCCGAATCTTTGCTCTATATCATTTTAATCCAGCAGGACGATATCTTCCGGTACGGCGACGACATCCCGGCGGCTTTGGCCGAGCAGCTTTCGGATCTCGGTGGAGTGGCAACCCTTGAGACGGCGAAGTTCCGCACTGGAAAAATTCGATACGGCCTTGGCGGCATTGTTGAGCAGGACGACATCGCCCGCTTCAAAGCTGCCGCGAACGGAAACGATGCCCTTGGGCAGAAGGCTCTTGCGGTTTCGGACGGCTTTTTCGGCCCCGGCGTCGATCTCGACGATGCCGGATTGCGGGCTGTGGAGGATCCAGCGTTTTCGGTTGCTGAGTTTGCGTTTGGGCAGGAAGATGGTGCCGACCTCACGGCCCTGGATGATTCGCTTGAGGACACTGCGGGCCCGTCCGTGTGCCAGGACCATCCGGCAGCCTGCGCTGGCGGCAATCTTACCGGCCCTGAGCTTGCTTTCCATGCCGCCACGGGCATGAACCGAGCCGCTCTTGCCGGCCATTTTCAGGATGGAATCGTCAATTTCATACACCACGGGAACCAACTGTGCATTGGTATGTTCGTTGGGATTTTTATCGTAGAGGCCGTCGATGTCGGTGAGCATGATGAGCAGATCGGCGTCAATCTTGCTGGCAACCAGGGCACTGAGCGTGTCGTTGTCGCCAAAGGCGGAACCGATCTCCTCGGTGGAAATGCAGTCGTTTTCATTGACGATGGGGATCGCGCCGAGTTCGAGCAAAGTTTCGACCGTGGTTCGCAGGTTCAGGTAGGTTTTGCGGTTGGCCAGAACCTCGGCGGTGATCAGAACCTGGGCCACGGGGATGGTGTATTTCTCGAAGGCACGGCGATAGGCCATTACGAGCATTGGCTGGCCGATGGCGGCACAGGCCTGGCGAAACTTCATCTCGGTAACGGTTTTGGTCCAGCCAAGCTGGCCGGCACCCATACCGATCGCGCCGGAGGTTACGATGACCACTTGTCGGCCGGTATCACGCAGCCAGGCGACCTGGGCGGCAATTCGGCGGATGTAGTCCAGATCGAGGCCGCTGCCCTTGCTGAGGGTATTGGTGCCGATCTTAATGACGACGCGTTTTGCCTTTTCGAAATTTCGCATTACAGGGGGCAGTCCTTATCAATCCTGCGATGGGTGAATTTTTTCTGACCGCCGGAGTAGTCCCATACGACGTGGCCCTGCCCGATCAGCTTCCACTTGTAGATCAGCAGGCCGTCGAGGCCGACGGGACCGCGTGCATGAATTTTATTCGTACTGATGCCGACTTCGGCGCCGAGGCCGAAGCGGAAGCCGTCGCTGAAGCGCGTGCTGCAGTTGACGAAGACGTCCGCGGAATCGGCGAGGTTCATGAAGGCGGTCGCTTTTTGCATATTCTTTGTCACGATCACGTCGGTATGATGCGAGCCGTACTTGTTGATGTGCTCGATGGCTTCGTCCATGCTCCCGACGACCTTGATTGAGATAATTGCGTCGAGGTACTCGGTTTTCCAGTCTTCTTCCGCGGCCTGTTTGACATCGATAACCGCGCGAGTCTTGTCGCAGCCGCGAATTTCGACGCCCTTCTGTTCGTAGGCCTGCTTTAGAACCGGCAAGATGTCCGGGGCCGCCTTGACATGGACCAGGAGCGTCTCCATGGCATTGCAGACGGCGACGTACTGGCACTTGGAATCGACGGCGATATCGGCAGCGAGTTCGAGGTCAGCCTCGTCGTCAATGTAGACGTGGCAGATACCGTCGGCATGGCCGATGACGGTGATGTTGGTGTTGTTCATGATGTACTGGATGAATTCGTTGCTGCCGCGGGGGACGATCAGGTCGATAACACCACTTAGGCCGAGCATCTCGTTGACATCGGCGCGGGTTTCAAGATTGGCGATCCAGCCGGGGGAAACACCCACTTCGACGGAGGCTTTTTCGATGACCTCGGCGAGTTTACGGTTGGTCCGGACGGCCTCGGAACCGCCCTTTAGCATGACGGCATTGCCGCTTTTGAGGCACAGGGTGGAAATCTGCACGAGGGCATCCGGGCGAGATTCGAAGATGACGCCGATCAGGCCGATGGGGCAGCTTACCTTGTAGAGTTCGAGCCCTTCGTCAAGTTCGGTGGCTGCGAGAGTCTTGCCGACCGGGTCGTCGAGTTTGATGAGGCTGTCGATTCCGTCGCAAACGCCCTGGAGCTTGTTTTTATCGAATTTGAGACGTTTTAGAAGCGGAGCTGCGAGGTTGTCTTTCTCGGCCTGGGCGAGGTCAGCCTCGTTTTCGGCGATAATTTCGTCGCCGTGGGCCATCAGGGCGTCCCGAACGGCGGCGAGGGCCTTGTTTTTGGTCTCGGTATCGAGGCTGGCCATTTGTATTGAGGCTGCCTTGCCCCGGGCTGCTATTTCTGCGATCTGCATTGAAAATCCCCTGCATTAAGTACTCTGTTAACCTGCGTAAACCGGGAAAGCTAATTTTTGAACCGGTTTTTTGCGACTACTTTGGGGATTTTACCATATTTCGTGCCGATTTCCAGTACAACAAAATCCAATTCCCCCATAAATTGTGCCTTGACGTGGCCGCCGGAACGGGGTATAAGGGCAATTTACGCTTGCGGGCGTAGCTTAATGGTAAAGCCCCAGCCTTCCAAGCTGGTCATGTGGGTTCGATTCCCATCGCCCGCTTTTT
>CAYVUI010000105.1:0-16122 GCA_964454745.1 uncultured Pirellulales bacterium
GTCATCCAACGCGAATCTGCGGATATCGGGAGCCTCGAGGTTGACATAGCTGTGCCGGGGAAACAGCATTTTGCATAATGTGGACTTGCCGCTTTGCCGGGGACCGGTAATGGTTAATATCGGAAAAGCCCGGGCTGCGTCGATCACCTTACTTTCTAAGTCTCTGCTGATCATAATATATTGATTATATCGGCAAATTGGGCTAATTCAAGAAATGATTTTGAATTAGCCATACTATTGTTGCAATTTTAATATGTGGCTATATATGCCCCTTAATGTCTACTAATATTTTTCTTTTTCATAAGCTCTTTACAAATAAATACCTATGCAAATAAACTTGTAAGACATAAGCAGATATAATAGGTCAGAAGAGTTGTTTTTCGTTATGATCTATCAGATAGTTATGGATAACCCCTTTCAATTTGAGGCTTTGAATTAGACAGTCTGAAATTATGTGCCCTAAGGCATAAAAAAAGCACCGATCTATTACGACCGGTGCTTTCATTTTCAATTCAGACTCTATCGGAATCATTTTTTTCTGCGTAGCAGGTACAATCCGCTTAAGCCAAACAGGCACAGTGATGCCGGTTCCGGTACTGCCGTGATCTGGTAACGGTCCTGACCGTTTTCAACGTATTCAGAAACAACGATTAAATTATCGTCTGTACTGCCGTAACCAATGATGCTGTCATTGGCGATCCATTCATTGATGTTCGTGATTACATCAAAAGGACCTTCAGTTGTTTCCTGATATTTCGGCAATGTAAGTATGCCTTCTGTGATTTCAAGGAAGCCGGTTCCTGTTCCGTATGAGGGGTCGAAAGCATTTCTCAAGTCGATCCTGCCGCCATGAAGATAAATTTCACCATGAGCAGCGCCACTTTCAGAAATTTTAAGCTGAGGTGCATCGATTGTACCCCCGGTTACGTAAATATAGCCCGTTCCGTCTTTTCCCGCCGTAAGTCTTCCGCCGTCTCCAATGAACACGGAGCCGTCACTGATGCTGAAAGTGCCCTGATAGCCAGCAGCCTTACCGACCCAAATTGACTGGTTGGTTGGGCCAACATCCAATGTACCGCCCGTCATTTCAATTTCACCATTCGGATGCGCTGCTGACCAGCCCAGGTGAAGCAGTCTTGACAGTGCATTGGTCGATGAATCGATGATACAGCGATCCGGTCCATTTTTTCCGACGATGGTCTGCAGTGACTGGCTTGGCAGGCCTGATGCGTCTGTTCCCGTCCAGTTGGCGGTGTTTCTCCAAAGATTGTCCCCACCGTCATTGGTCCAATTGGACGCAGCGAAACCCTGAGAGACAATAAGAGACAATACAAGACATGATACCACTACAATGTTCTTCATCTTCTTTCCTCCAGAAATAAAATTAAAAAAACAATTTTGAGAGTCTTCAGGATTCCAACTAAACGAAAACTCGTTATTTATTGGAATTACACATATCACTGAAGCATCTCATTTTCCTTACTCCAAGTCTGAAATGGATTATATCGCTTATTCAATGTCAATGCAAGTAATTTTTGCATTTTTATAAATAATTTTTCAAAACACTTACCTGGCAATTCGCTTGAGATATGCAAGGCTGGTTATCTAAATGTTTAGAAAAATGGTCCAACAGGAACGTGAATTATTTATAAGTGACTTTTATACAATGAATTATGACATTATTGCAAGTGTAATGCAAACGGAAAGTCGACCTATGTACCCATTGTGTATTCACATTACCCTATACTTTATTGTGTAAATAATTTACAAAATTACATAAATATAACAAAAATACATTTGACTCTTTTTGGTTTTTAGGGTACAATTAGCCAAGTAAATGAATGAAATGTTTGTTTTCGGACACAAACAGAAAAAGTATTGTACTACGGAGGTATTATGAAGAAGATACGAGGATTTACCCTGATCGAACTGCTGGTTGTCATTTCGATTATAGCACTTCTGATGTCGATTATGGTCCCGGCATTAAATAAAGCCAAACTCATGGCAAAAAATGTGATTTGTAAGTCCAATTTGAGGCAATGGGGCCTGGTTTTTAATATGTATGTCATGGACTATAACGGGGACATGAGCAGCGGTCTCTCAAAGACCTCTACCTCCCGGATGAAGCCCGGAGGCAAGTGGATTGACTCCATGCAGGCTTATTATTCGAACGTGAAAAACCCGGAATTTCGTTTTTGCCCCATGGCGAATAATCCGACGAGAAACCAACTGCATGAAGACAAGAATTTCAGTATTTGGGACACAGAAGCGTACAACAATTACAACAGTCCTTTTGTCTATGATATGCAGGGCAGTTATACCTTCAATGTATGGCTCTATAACCCGATGGATGAGAACGGCGGTGAAACGGGGCTTTTCGGCAGACCGAAATGGAATTTCTGGAGAAACATCAATAAGATCAGAGACCTCAATAAAGTGCCGACTTTTGCTGACGGATGGTTCTGGGACGGCGGGCCTGATGATGGGGATATGCCAGGCGCTAAAGCAGGCGCATCAAGTGGAGAAATTGGAAGGTTCCTTATCGACCGACATAAAAACGGAATCATAAATGGTGCGTTTGCCGATGGTTCCGTTCAAAGAATGTACCTTAAAGGTTTGTGGGAATATCCCTGGCATAAGCGATATGACACCAAAAGAGACCCTGTGGCGGCAACAGGCTGGCCGGACTGGATGAAGAATTTTCCGGAGCCTAAGTAATGTTTCAAAGGGATGAAATGGCGTAATTCTTTTTTGACTATTTATGGAGGTGTGGTAATTATGAAGATTGTTCATATTTTGATTGTTTTGATGTGTTTGTCCGGCATTTGTTTCGGCCTGAATAAGTACACGGGTACAGGCAACTGGAACGATGAGTTAAACTGGAGTGAGGGGATTCCCTTCGTAAACGGCGGCAGCACCAGCCAGGCCGGGATCGGCGACGGCGCTGAATGTACTGTTTCTGAGAGCGAACCGAATGAAGCAGTTTGCGGTTATCTTCATGTAGGCTGGGGCGGCGAAGCAACGCTTAACATCACCGACAACGGCAAACTCACTGGCGGCAATGCATTTATTGTCGGTACATCGCCTTCCTATAATGCAAGCGGATATGTAAATATAACCGGTGGAGAGGTGACTTTCCCGAATATGTACGCCGGAAAAGGCGGAGGGGCGATCATCAATATCGGCAGCCCCGGGGGGACTTTGAACATCACCAATAACCTGAACTTTACATGGGACGCAACCAATCACCTTCCCGGTGAAATTACCATCACAGACGGCGGGACATTTAACCTGGGCGGTACCGTGGCAATCGGTGACGGCACCGGCGGGCAAATGATAGATATTGCCGGCGGGACGATGGTTTTTAGTGGAGACCAGATTGAACTCGTTGAGGATCTCATACAGTCCGGAATTCTTATCGCCAGCGGCGGAAGGGCCAATGTATTGTATGACTATGATACAACCGCAGCGGGGATGACGACCGTCACTTCAAGTCCGGCGGACTATAACATCGCCTGGAACATTGATCCGATCGGTTCTGTCGATAAACTGCAGTTCTGGATTACATGGAACCCCGGTGACAATGTACAGGAAACTGATGAACATTATGTTTATTTCAGTGATGATCCGCAGCTTGTCGAAAATGGCGATCCTTCCGTTTTGACCGTGCGTGACACGCCGAACCTGTGGACCCCTAGGCTTGAATATGGAAAAACCTATTACCTGCGTATCGACCAGGTGAACACGGCTCATCCCGACAGCCCCTGGGCAGGTCCGGTGTACCAGATTCAGACCATCGGCTACCTGCCGATTGACAATATGGAAGCCTATAACACGGGCGGAAACCTGATCACCAGTGCCTGGTCTGATGAAGGGGGCGGAACGCTTGCCCTCGATACGGATATTGTCCTGGCGGATCAGTCCATGAAGCTGGACTATGATAATACTTCCACTGGTTATTCCGAAGCGGTACTTACGCTCGATGCACTGATCAACGGCACCGCTGATTCGCTTGACTCACTGGGGATCAGCTTCTGGGGTGACAGTCTCAACGACGTGGATGATATGTACCTGGCCGTTTGGGACCCCAACAGCGGCAATACCGCGGTTGTTTACTTTGATGGCGATATCTCCGAGCTTACCGATGAAGTGTGGCATGAGTGGAATATCGACTACGCAGATTTGACTGCACAGGGCATTTACCTGCATGAACTGAGTAATATCGCAGTTGGATTCGGCCAAAGGGGATCGTCTACGCCAACCGGTAAGACCGGTACGGTATATATTGATAATATCTACCTTTATCCGGAACGATCCGCAATCATTCCGGCTGATGTAACCGCCAACGGGATTATTAATATGGGTGATGTAGCCCTCCTGGGCACACAATGGCTCAACAGCTTTGAGCATGTCACAGCCGTTCCTGTGGCCAGTTCGCCGATCTTGTATTATCCTTTTGATGAAACGTCAGGTTTCTATGCCATCGACCAGGCGAACATTGATAGTCTGAATTGTGATTCATATATCACCGACTTCTCCTCTTCACACTGGAAGCCGGAGGAAGGCAAGGTGAACGGCTGTCTCAAGTTTGAGGACAATTTCGGGCTTCGCATGCAATGCGACGGAGACCTGTTCAACACGCATGTAAGCACGGGGTTGACGATTAGTGTATGGTTAATGGGCGATGCGGCCTCCCAGCCTTTCAATAAGGGCTTTATCTTTGCCGGCGGACTCGGCAGCGATGTTCGGCTTGGTTTCAGGTGTCCGGACCTTGCCCAGGGCGGAGGCGAAACCGCGAACATGTGGAAGGTGAACAGCAATAACTATTTGCGTTCTCCCATCACGGCAAGTGACTATGAGAGCCAGTGGGTTCACTATGCAGTTACTTACAGCTATGACGGTGTGAATCCCGGCTCGATGAAGACCTACAAGAACGGTATTTTGATAGGTGAAATGGAAATTGAAGAAGAGCTTTCCGACCTGGACGAGTTTGCGATCGGGATTCGTCACAATGCCGATAATTCTGAATATGCCGGCAAGCTGGATGAATTCCGCGTATATAACGTTGAGCTTTCCCAGGCGGAGATTCTCACCCTTGCGGGTTTGAGTGAAGTGGATCAGCCATTCCTTGATCCGGTTGATGTCGATGGAGATCAAACTGTCAACGAGGTTGATCTTCTGGAAATCATGAAATCATGGCTCCTTGAGCCTGTTTTTCCGTAAGGGAAACCCGATAAATGCTACACCATGCAGCGGTTGTAAATCGGCCGCTGCATACCTTGTATTTGAATGGTGAGACAAAAGATGGTATATACTTTGTAAGAAGAAAACAATGAAGAAAAGACTGGCTTATCAGGAACTCCGTGACAAACTCTACTGTCACATCCGTAAGAGAGGTTTGCAGCGAGGCGATCTTCTTCCCTCCATTTGTGCGCTGGCAAAAGAATGGAATACAAATTATGGTACGATGAAGACCGCCTACAGACTTCTTGAGAAAGAAGGAGTGATTGAATATCAAAGCCGTCGAGGAGCTGTGGTCAACCAGGACTTTGAATCGTCAGTGAAAACAGTCATGTGTTATATTCGCTGGCAGGGAGACGCATTTTGCTTTGAATTAAACAAAGGGATCAAACAGTATGCTGACGAGAACAATATTGAGCTGGTCGTGGTTGATGCCATGCATTCGGATGAGCGTTTTCTCGATACTCTCCGGCATCCGCCTGAGAACGTCCGCGGTATGATCGTACTCCCTGAATCCGAAGACCGGTACGACAAAGCGGTTCAGGCCGCTCTTTCTCGAGGTGTTCAAATTGTCTTTCTGGACAGAATCATCCCCGGGATCCATGTAAGTTCAGTTTCTTCAGATCATTTTTCTTCGGCTTATTTGGCGACAAATCATTTGCTTGAGCAGCATAATCTCCCTGTTTGTTATCTGGGACATACGGAGTTGTTAAGCTCTACGCGGTATTGGAGGCAGGGATGGCAGGCCGCCATGAACAATCATAATTTCCATGACTATGAGCCGTACATCTTTGATCTCAGTGCTATCTGTCGGCACCTTGAAAGAAGGAAGCTCAGCCACCAGGAAATCCTGATCGAAGCGGCGGGTATGATCTTTGACAAGGTAAAATCCAGCCCGTATTCGATCTTTGCAGGTAATAATTATATTGCCCGTGCGGTTTATTTTGCCGCGGAGGAAAGAGGATTACGTATCGGCCGGGATGTTTTCGTGGCCGGAACCGGAGATGCTCCGCGATGCGATAACTTAAAAGTGCCCTTGACAAGCGTATGGCAAAATACTCAGCAGGTAGGCTACGAGGGAGCCAGGCTGCTGCAACAGCATATCGAAGGGAAAATCAAACAGCCTGTGAATCGATTGATGCCCGTGAAACTAATCTGCAGGGAAAGTACGCTGGGGCCGACCGCCAACGAAGAAGAACAAACTCCGTCCGGCCGGTAGGAATCGTCCGGCCGAACACATCATAGACTCGATATCTGTCTGTACGTACATACACCCTCTGAAACTCGATTTTAAATTTATTACATGCTTAAGGAATATCAGGATGGATCATTTCAGACGCAACGGAATCACCCGAAGAGGCTTTTTAAAATCCAGCGGTGCATTATTCAGCCTGCTTTCCGGCAGTTCTCTACTGGCCATGGCCAAACCGACAACAAATGCTGCGGGAGACCGGCTCAATGTCCTGGTCATTACCGCGGATGATATGGGGATTTATACCCCGGCGTGCTATGGCGGCAAAACCCCGGAAATCTCGCCCAATATTGACAACCTCGCACAGCAGGGATTGAAGTTTAACCACGCATTCATCAATGCTTCTGTCTGTCAGCCGAGCCGTTCGGTGTGGATCACAGGACGGTACACGTTCCGTAACGGGGCTGTCGGCTTTAATCCGATTCTTACAGGGGTGCCCCAGCTTGGCGGTCAGCTTCAAGAGCACGGTTATTATACGGGTTTGATTGGTAAAATGGGCCATTACGAGCCCCTTGAGGGCCAGTGGGATGTCACTGCGGATTATTTGCCCGGATATGGGAGAGACCCGGTGGCATACGGAAAATATGTAAGTGATTTCCTGGATAAGAACCAGCAGGCGGGCAAGCCGTTTTTTTTGCTGGCCAATTTGTACGATCCACATCGGCCGTTCTCGAAAAGCCCGCATGAAGCAAGGACAATGAGCAGTGATTTACCCCCCGATCCATCACGCGTATACAGTCCCGAAGAGGTCGATGTTCCCGGTTATCTGCCGGACAGCCCGGAGGTTCGCGAGGAGCTATGTTACTATTACAATTCCTGCAAAAGGGCCGATGACACTGTCGGGATACTTCTTGATATCCTGAAAAAGAGAAATCTTGAATCCAATACCGTTGTGATGTTCCTTTCCGATAACGGCGCTCCGCTTCCGTTCGCCAAGGGCAACTGCTATCTTCAATCCATGAAAACCCCCTGGATTATCCGATGGCCGGGAAAAATTAAACCCGGCACTGTCGATAAGACCCACTTTGTTTCCGGTATCGACCTCATGCCGACCCTGCTGGATATCGTTGGGGCTGACCAGCCGCAATTGATGGATGGATTCTCGTTCCTGCCGGTCATACATGGTAAGACACAAACGGACCGGGACCATGTTTTTGTTGCTTACCATCGCGGTCATGCTCGAATATTGGAAACAAGAGCCCTGCACACAAAGAAGTTTGGATATATTTTTAATGCCTGGGCCGATGACCCGAGAGTGGGGGGACGAGTGGAGTTCTCCGCGGACAATAACATCAGTATCCTTGGGCCCCTGGCCGACAAGGATCCTGAGGTAAAAGAAAGAGTGGAATTCTACCGGCACAGACCCGTCGAGGAGTTGTATGACTATGAACAGGATCCTTACGCGCTGAAGAATCTTTCCGGAGATGCGAAATTCAAAGAAAAACTCAAGGAAATGAGAGAGAAAATGCTTGCGTGGATGAAAGATAAAGGGGATCCCAATCTCCATTCGCTGGAGATTTACCTGCGGGTAAACGAAGGATACAGTTGATCGCGATGGACAAAAGATTAATTTCAGCACGGAGAGTCCGTATATGAACAGAAGACATTTTCTGAAAAAAGCAACAACCCAACTGGCGGGATTCACCCTGGCCTCAAATCTCTGCGCAATGGCCAAACCGGCCCCATCAAAACGACAGAACTTTTTGATCATCACTGCCGATGACATGAGCTTTGAAACCCCGGGCTGTTATGGTAACAAAACGCCAGACATCACTCCATACATTGATGACCTTGCGGCACGCGGCACGCGAATGATGAACGGATTTGTAACGGTGGCGATTTGCCAGCCTTCTCGTTCCTCGTGGATTACCGGCAGGCTTCCGCAAAACAATGGAACAATCGGATTTAATCCTATTTCACCGAGTGTACCGAGACTTGGGAAGATTATGAAAGACGCGGGATATTATACAGGTCTTGTGCTGAAGGTCGACCATTACGCTCCCGCCACTTCCGAGGACTGGGATTATATCAACGGTGACCTTGATTATAAAGGAAGAGACCCGAAAGCGTACGGCCCGATGCTGGAGACGTTTTTCCAAAAGGCCCAGGCTGCCGTAAAACCGTTCTTTTTGATCGTAAACATTACCGATCCTCACCGGCCCTATGCAGGCAGCGCTTTTGAGAAACGGGCTACAAAAGGCAACGTACCTCCCGGGCCGTCCAGGTGGTACAAAGATGAGGATGTCGCAATGCCTGGCTTTTTGCCTGACACCCCGGGTATGCGGGCCGAAGTGAAAGACTATTAT
Organism: uncultured Pirellulales bacterium; assembly: GCA_964454745.1. Classification (GTDB taxonomy): domain Bacteria; phylum Planctomycetota; class Phycisphaerae; order Sedimentisphaerales; family Anaerohalosphaeraceae; genus CAYVUI01. Next base: position 8,800 of record CAYVUI010000105.1, read on the forward strand.
AATTCTGCCAAGAGGTGTGACGATTCTGTCGGAGAATTAATCAAGGTTTTCGATGAAAGCGGACACGGGAAAGACACTATTACAATGTTTCTTTCCGATCATGGCGCCCCACTGCCTTTTGCCAAGTCGGGCGTGTATCGTCAGTCGATTCAAACCCCATGGATTATCGTCTGGCCGGGCATTACCCAGCCGGGATCAAAAGATACCCAGCATTATGTCAACGGTTATGATTTTATGCCTACCATTCTGGACATGGCCGGGCTGCCGAAACCGGAATACATGGACGGCAAATCGTTCGCCCCTACATTGAAAGGTGAAACGCTAAAGGGTTTTGATACCGGGTACGGAATCTTTATTCGCGGGCACTGCAACGTATACAATCAACGTTCCATCCATGAAAAGAAATGGACATATATTTACAACGAATGGGCCTATTGGTCTCACGGCGACCTGGATTACATCGGCGACAACATGATCCCGGCCCTGTACCCTGCAGCGGATCAAGACGAAAAGGTGGCCCAGCGCGTTGAATTTTATCTGAATCGATGTCCCGAGGAGCTTTATGATTATGAAAATGATCCGTGGAGCCTGGTCAACCTGGCCTCGGTGCCGAAGTATTACGATCAATTGAAAATCATGCGTGACAAAATGCTTAAAAGACTTACCAATACAAACGACTCGGTTCGGAACTCTTTTAGCTTCTTTATTGATCGAACAAAAAAGATGCAGCCGGTTACCGGCCGAAATCTGATTGCAAATCCGGGATTTGACGACGGGGCAAGCCGATGGCAGGGCAATGGAATGCCACCTGAAATCGGGAGGGACAAAAAAACCGGTAATCAATTTGCAAAAATTGTCGACCTGTCAAAGGAAAATGGCGATAACTGTCATTGGGTGAGTGAAAAAATACCGATTAAACCCGGGGCATTTTATGAGGCCAGATTCACCTTGAATGTAATTTGCTCCGATAATGCAATCGCATTTTTGAGGTTTTTTGATGGCAAAGGGGCATTGCTGGGCCAGGGTCGGTCGAACCTGCCTATGCGATGCTTTGCCCCTCGCACCGTTGATATCTCCCCTTTTCAAGCTCCCAAAAATGCGAAAATGATGGATTTCATGACAGGCACAGTCGCAAGAGGCAGCGGAGTTTTCTGGATCGATGATGTAGAAGTTATGGAAGTTCAGTAAAGGGAAAATATGTTTTTTACATCCTTAACCAGGCATTCAAAATATGTGCTCTTTGCCCTCGTAGCGTTACTCTGTTTTCACTCAAGGGGTTATTCAGACGTAGTAGACGGCTTTGAGAGTCGGATTTTTAACGGCCTGCCTTATCGGCTTTTTATTCCTGATGGATACGTACCTACAGAATCCTACCGTTTGGTTTTATTCCTTCATGGCGCCGGGGGACGCGGCAGTGATAATCTTGCACAAATTTCCGGAGGCAATTTTGCAGGGTCTCATCTCTGGACGAAACCTGAACACCAAGCGGTGTACCCCTGTTTCGTTGTCGCACCGCAGTGTCCTTCCGGCAACCAATGGGTCGACTGGCCCTGGTCGCAGGGTTCTTATTCAATTGATTCGGTGCCGGTCAGCAATGAGATGCAGACGGTTTTGGGGATACTCAATGCGCTCAAGTCCGAATTCAATATTGATGAAGTCAGGATGTATGTTACCGGCCAGTCGATGGGCGGCTATGGCACCTGGGATATCATACTCCGCAATCCGGCCCTGTTCGCAGCGGCGATTCCGGTATGCGGCGGAGGCGACCCGTCCAAGACATCTCTGATAAAAGAGATGGGAATATGGGCCTTTCACGGTGCGCTCGACCCGACGGTGCCGGTCAGCGGCTCCAGGGATATGATTCACGCGCTGGAAACCGTCGGGGGGGAACCGAATTATACGGAGTATCCGGATATGCTGCATGGAATCTGGAATAATGCATATTCCACGGAAGGTTTGGTGGACTGGATGTTTTCTTTTTCGAATACGGTCGATCTTGCAGACTTCGTTTCATTATCATACTGGTGGACCATTCCGTGTGGAACCAATACCGATTGTCTGGCGGCGGATTGGTCCGGAGACGGCATGGTCAATATCTATGACCTTGAGATTTTAGCTCAAAAATGGCTGAAGTAATTTTGTATTCATTGGAAAGTGGAAAAAATGAAACTCGATAGAAATGTATTTTTCGCCTTGATTCTTACTTTGCCTGCGATTTGCCTGGCCAGTACCGATTTTACAGGTATGGGTCTTTGGACTGATGCGACAAAATGGAGTGAAGGTATACCTTCCTATACTTCTGAGCAGGCAATTATCACAGATGGCTCGACTTGTATGGTTGACGGGACGATCACAAATGCCAACTGCAATTATCTCCATCTCGGCCGAAACGGCACCAGCACCCTGAATGTTACAGGCGGCACTTTGGATTCATCAAATGCCCTGATTATGGGAAATCTGGGAGCCGCTCCTCATGGCTTTTTTTATCTGTCCACCGGGCAGGTGACCTTTAATTCGATCACCGCAGGGAAGACGGGTGACGCAGATATCAACGTCACCGGCGGGAGCCTGATTGTCAACAGCAACATGATACTTGGGCAGGCTGCGGACCACCTGACTACATGTGAGGTTACTCTATCCGGCGGTACTGTTTCGATTGGAGGAGATATCAAGGTCGGTGATTCAGCCGATGCAAACGGCATTGTGAATATGAATAACGGGGATATGAGTATTGCAGGTTCATTGGTCATAGGCGCGGCCGCGGGATCCAATGGAACCATTCACCTTACTGGCGGTACGATTGATTGTTCCGATATCAGCATTGGTATCGATGGAAGGATTGTTGTTGAATATGGTAAAATCATTTGCAATGGTGATGCCAAAAGTGTATTCGACCAGGCAATTGGAGACGGGCGAATCACCAGGGGCAATGTAAGCAATCCCGATCTCTATCCGGTGGCCACCTATCATGCGGGCACAGATAAAACCACGCTGGAGTTAGATATCATTATTATTGATCCTGACATTGCAATGAATCCAAGCCCGGCGCACGATGAGGTGGAGCTGCTTCCAGACCAGGTTCAACTGAGCTGGGAACCCTCCCTGGCAGGGGCTGATTCACATCATATCTATTTGGGAACCTCGTATTATCAGGTCAGTCATGCGACAGACCCGAACGTCTTGCCCGGAAGAGGAAGCCAGCCAGAGACAAGCTATACAACAGGTCCGTTGGATAAAAACACCCTGTATTATTGGAGAATTGATGAAGTCCGGGCCGGACAGGTTTATAAAGGCAATGTCTGGCAATTTACAACTCAGCGGGACTTTAAAATGTTCCCTCGCGGTAATGAGTTAGCGCCGATCATGGATGTCGTGAACCTGGCGGGTGTCGATACCGATACAAAACTGGCGGCGATAACACTCCAGGGGCAAGTCAACAGCAACGGGAGTGCAAGGGTCTATGTCAGACGCGACAGCTCGGGAGATGACAGTTTCTGGCGAGACTGGCTTCTTACTGCTGGTCATATACAGGGAGTCAATGAAATATCAGTATCGGAACTTTTTGGCAAGTATTCCAATGAGTACACTACAGCAGTGGTTTACGATCCGGACCTTCTTTCGACGATCAATGTGGCCACCATGATTGCCAGCGTCAATGACGGCATCGTGATCCATCCCGATCATATTGGAACCTATGGTTTAGGAAAAACCGTTCAGGACCTTCGGGGAATGTGGACAACCAATGTCAGCGCCTATCAATGGGCCTATGACAATCTCTGGGACCAGATGAATCACGAGGTGCTGGGCTGTTACCATCCTGTGGCCAACAGTCATATTCTCAGGGATTATCTGGTTGCCAACCAAATATTCCATGCTTTTGTCACTGGAGAGAGTGTGGAAAACCCGCCCGAATCAGATTACAATATGGAATATGCCTTTTTAGAGCAGGTTTTTGCAGATACCAATCCAAACATTCCTGTTATGGGCTGGTGGGCCGGCGGCGCGATTGATCCCGGCTTGACCGAAGCCGGTGGAAACCGGCTCGCAGCACGTTATGGTAAATTGATGGTAAATACCAGCCTTTCAACAAATTTAAGTTTACTCAGCGGCACAAAGGTTAGTATGCCCTCGATGGTGAAACAGTATAAGCACCGTCAAGCTTGCTACCCTCCGCCCCTTGATCCGAGTAAGATCTATATTGCATTTACGGTAGTAGATTCCGGCGGGAGCCCCTCCTATTGGCAATATCGACAATATGAGGAGTGGAGCAATCCTGCCAGGGGAACGGTGCCGATCAACTGGTCTCTTGGGGTTGCAGCGACGGAATTATTGCCGGCCGTGATTCAATGGTACTACGAAAACGCGGCTCCGGAGGATAGTTTTTACATGGCGATGTCCGGCCCTGGATACTGCTATCCTTATATTGACTTCATGAAGGATGTGCAAGACCCTGCCGCAGCCTGGAATGAATATATGCAAATTACACAGTACTATATAGACTTGCTTGATTTTAAAGAGATGCATCTGTTTGGTCAAGTTGGATGGGACAGTTGTTTTAATCGAGCGGAGAATGATCCAATCACATGGAAGTTTGTCAATAGTTTGACGGGACTGGAAACGATTATGATTGATATGGCACGAGACGATTGTATTGAGCCGGATTATAATTACAAGTTGGGCGATGTATTTATTTCCCATATAACAACCCGCTGGCCGAGCAGCCGTACTGAAACGGAAAGCTATTACAGCCAGTGGCTTGCAGGGGATATCGTAGATCATACGCCTCCCGGCCGCCCGGCATTTATGCAGGTTCAGTGTAATAGCTGGCGGTATTCTCCCTCAACAATCAAGGGAGTGATGGATTCCCTGCCGGGAGATTATGTGGCGGTTTCACCGGGAAACTTGCGTATACTCTATGAGCAGGGTGTAGAAGGCAAGAGCCCCAATCCCGCCGACATCAATCGCGACTGGACGGTTGATATCAAAGATTTCACTCATATTTCAAATCAGTGGACCGAATCGGGCGGCGAACCTTCTGCCGATATTTTCCCCTTTACAGGCGATGGGATTACGGATTCTGACGATTTGCTACTATTTTTGGACAACTGGCTGTGGGGCAATTAATACTGCTCCAAACATGATGGGGAATTTTTGAAGATTGAAAGGATATTTTTTTTGAGACAAAAGATTGTGACTCTGTATAGAAAGCGTGCGTAAATCATAAAGTATCACACCGATAAAGTACCTTGATGTTCTTGCAGCAACTACAACTGTTTTGCAACCAAAGGCTCCATTAACTCAGAAAATCTAGGACAGACTCTCTCATAAGTCCGGTTGTAACAAAGAATTAAAAAATATGAAAAATTGCAAACATTTTTAATAACCGTTAGATTTTGACTTAACATCAATCATTCTATCTTCACTTAAATATATGTACCACATGTGTTAACTTTCGCACTTTTTAGTCGTTTATCGGCCATGAATTCTGAACAAAAACATATCGACCAACCGATGTCTTTATTGGATTTAAGATTAAGACAGGAAGGTCGATATGCACACTTATATTTCGACATGGACGGACATCATTCAACAGTTTTTTCCGATTTTTACGGTTCCAAGGGCCCACATTTTCTCTCATCTGGCCACCGGATGGATTCTGTGCACGGGCCGCAGAACGGTCACCGGCATCTTTCCATTTGCCGATCCAGCCTTTCAGCGTGCTCACGATGCCTATCGTGCTTGTAATTCTGGGTATCGTTATCATGGCTATTAAAGGAGATTTACTCAACACAGATTACCAGGGCATAACGTTACCTACTATAGTTAATGTCCGGCGGGAATTCATCTGGCCAGTGCTTCGGGACGGCGGTTTAAAGCAAAAAAAGAACGGTTATTTATTTTACGGTTTGAAAACTGCAATCTACTAGCCAATAGTACGCCAACCAGGAGATATCCTCTATATCACAGTCTCCATCCCGGTCAAGGTCGGAGATGAGACCGAATTCGATTTTGCCATAATCATCAACCGCTTTGGAATAATCAAGAAAGTTAATAAAATCATCCCCACCTGCCAAATCTGCAGATAGACAGGATGGTTCCGACATTTCAATCTCTCCAGATATTTTCAAAGCAAATAGATCTTCATCCGGTTGATCATCACCATCAGAAATCATCAACAGGCTATAACTGCCATCAGCAAGCTCAATCCCAAGAGTCAGGCCTTCATAATTGCTCAGAGGAAATATTCCGGACCAAAGAAGGATTTTAGTCACCGAGTTATATGTCGCATCTTCAAGGGCTTCGATCGTGGTAACATCAGAAGCCGTTGTAAAATCAACTAAAAAAATACTGTTTCTGAATTCCGGCAAATTATAACCCACTCCAGAACCCGTCACCTGTCGCTCCAGCGCGAGCAACTGGCCGTTGGGGAGAACACAAAGATCAGACAAACCACTTCGTTCATTCGTAACCCATGGACTGTCTTGGGCGATCTTTTCAGTTTCATAGGCCCACTGGCCATTCGCGACATACCCATTCTCACTTCGCACAAACCTTTGTAGCCTGACGATTGTACCAGTGGTGAATGTTGATATCGGGCCGTCATTCAAAAGGGCTTCTTCGTTGGCTGTCCATATCACACTTCGATTATCCTGGATAGTTAAAGATTCCAGCAATTTGTTCGCCCTGCCTTGCGCATATACATCTGGTAGAGGTAGAGTCGTGATATGCGTTCCATCAAGAGCATGTTCCCGGATAGCGGGACCAGCTTCATCGCTGACGTAAACAGAACCTGATCCGTTATTGCCATCAGGATCATAAGCGATGCCCTCTAAATCCAAACCTGTGGATAAGACAATTTCAGTACTGAGTGAAGCCGATAAGATGGAACCGGTCACGGAATCAATCATGATCGTTGCTGGGTGAATTTTACGGCCACTATCATTAACGAGATAATACTCACTGCCCGTTATCCAGGTGATTCCGCTCAAGCCCCCTGGAGCCATAAGGTCATAATTACCTATTTCCGTGATTGTGAGTTGAGAAAATACTGGAACCGAAAAAATTAAGGAGAACCAAACCATTATCCAATTGTATTTTAGTTTTTTCACCCCGCCCACCCAATATAGAAAAAGTCTCTGCTTTGACCGTGACTGCCTAACAAACCATTCTATCAATACCGATGGTATTTTTCAAGAGAAATACCCTTTATGTTCTCAAATGCCTGATTCTGACGCTATATCGTTGAAGAATATCATATTGGTAATCTAAGAGCCTCTAACAAAAAGAAGAATTCGCTAAATGGTTCCAACAGATTTTAATACA